>JAOPZO010000152.1 GCA_025964065.1 Solirubrobacterales bacterium
CGCATCGGCGTAGCCTGCGGCCATGACCCCCTCCCTCACCGGCAGCTGCAACTGCGGCGCCGTGCGCTTCGAGCTCACCGAGCCCCTCGTGGGTGCCGCCTACTGCCACTGCACGCGCTGCCGGCGCCGCTCGGGCACCGCGATGCAGGCCTCCGGCCGCATCACGCCGGGCTCGCTGCGGATCGTGGAGGGCGAGGACCGGGTCCGCGGCTGGTGGGCGGGCGACGGCCTCGAGAAGGCCTTCTGCGGCGACTGCGGCTCGTCGCTCTTCGCGCGCGACAAGGACTCCGGCGAGGTGGTCGTGGTCCGCCTCGGCGTCCTGGACGGCGACCCCGGTGTACGCCCGATGGCCCACCAGTTCGTCGCCGACGCCGCGGCCTGGGAGACCATCCCCGACGACGGGCTCCCCCGCTTCGACGGGCGGATGCCGGCCTAGCGGGGGCTCGTTCCCCGCTCGAGGACCGCGTCGCTCCGCACCACGGGGTCGAGCTTCCCCGGTGGGGCCCGCGCCGAGGAGCTCGTACGCCTCGTCGTTCGTGAGATGCAGTCGGTCCGGGTTGGGCGCCGTCGTCGGAGGGCGTGCGCGCGCGGATCCGAGCAGGCCGACGTCCCGGAGCTCCGGCTGCGCATCGAGCGGCCCTCGCGTCGCGCGCGCGGACGCAGCGCCTCGCTCACCTCGTCGGTCAGGCGCAGCGTCGCGGCCATCGCGCGACGGTCCCCGCCGGTACCACCCGGCCACCCGGGTCCGCCCGGCCGCTCCCTAGACTGCCCCCTCGTGAGACGCGCGGCCTTCCCGCTGCACCGGCACTCGCTGCCGCAGCTCCTCGTGGATGCGGTCCTCGTCGCCGCGGCGCTCCTCCTCGCCTACCGGCTCCGCTTCGACACGGCGATCCCGCCCCGCTACGAGGACCTCCTCTGGGCGACGATCCTCCCGACGGTCCTGATGAGCGTCGTGGTGTTCTCGGCCTTCCGGCTCTACCAGAAGTGGTGGCGCTACACCGGGCAGCGCGATTACGTCCAGATCGTCCAGGCCATCGTCGTCTCGACGCTCGCGATGGCCGCCTACACGGTCATCGTGCACCCCGTCACACGGCCGTCGAGCGTCGGGGAGCAGACGGTCTCGGTGCCCCCGGGGGTCCTCGCGTTCTTCTTCCTGCTCGCGCTCTTCTTCGTCGGCGGCGCCCGCTTCGTCGCGCACGCGGTGTACGAGCGCCCGCTGCGCGGCTTCCGGGCGAAGGCCGACGCGCGGCGCATCCTCATCGTGGGCGCGGGCGACGGCGGCCGGCTCGTGCTGCGCGAGGTCATGCGCAACCCGGAGCTCGGGCTGAACCCGGTCGGCTTCGTCGACGACGACCCGCTCAAGCAGCGCCAGCGCGTCGACGGGGTGCGGGTGCTCGGCACGACCGAGGACCTCTCGGAGATCCTCGACGAGGTCGAGCCCGACGAGGTCACGATCGCCATCCCGTCCGCCCCCGGCATCCTGCGCTCGAAGGTCGTCCGCGCCTGCCGGGACCGCGGGATCCCGGTCCGGACCCTTCCCACGGTCTTCGAGCTGCTGCAGGGCGGGCCGAACGTCGTGCGGCAGGTCCGCGAAGTGCAGGTCGAGGACGTCCTCGGGCGCGAGCCGGTGCGCATGGACATCGACCGGGTCGGGCGCTGGCTCGAGGGCAAGGTCGTGATGGTCACGGGCGCGGGCGGCTCCATCGGCTCCGAGCTCTGCCGCCAGATCGTGCGCGTGGGGCCGCGGAAGCTCGTGGTGGTCGACCACGCGGAGGACAACCTCTTCCGGATCCAGCGCGAGCTCGAGGACGACCGCCACGTGCACCCGAGCACGCTCGCGACGGTCCTCGCGGACTGCAAGGAGGGCGAGCGCATGCGGGAGGTCTTCGCGGAGCACCGCCCGACCGTCGTCTTCCACGCCGCGGCCTACAAGCACGTCGGGCTCATGGAACTCAACCCCGTCGAGGCCGTGCGGAACAACGCGCTCGCGACGCGGCTCATGGCGCAGGTCGCCGGGGAGTCGCAGGTCGAGCGCTTCCTGCTCGTCTCCACGGACAAGGCCGTGCAGCCCGCGACGGTGATGGGCGCGTCGAAGGCGCTCGCGGAGTTCGCGATCGAGGAGGCCGGCCAGCGCTGGCCCGGCACGCGCTTCGCCGCCGTGCGCTTCGGCAACGTGCTCGGCTCGAGCGGGTCCGTGGTGCCGATCTTCCGCCGGCAGATCGCGCGCGGCGGGCCCGTGACGATCACGGACGAGCGCATGCAGCGCTACTTCATGACGATCCCGGAGGCCGTGCAGCTCATCATCCGCGCGGGGAACCTCGGGACGGGCGGGGAGGTCTTCGTCCTCGACATGGGCGAGCCGGTGAGGATCATGGACCTGGCGAAGGCGATGATCGAGCTCTCGGGCCTCAAGCCGGACGAGGACATCGCGATCGAGGTCGTCGGGCGGCGCCCGGGGGAGAAGCTCGACGAGGCGCTCTTCAACCCCTACGAGCGCGTGCAGCCGACCCCGGCGGAGAAGATCTCGCGGGCCGAGCGGGAGGCGCTGGACCCCGGCGTCGTCGCCGAGATGTTCGACCAGATCGCGCTCCTGGTGCTCGAGGGGGACGCCGCCGGACTCGCCGCGAAGGTCTCCGCGCTGTCCTCCGTGCGCACCCCGCCGGACCTCGCGCCGCCCGCGCCGTCCGTCTAGTGCGGGCAGGGCGGGGCCGGAGGGTGGGTGCCTCCCGCCGTCCCGCCCCGTAGAATCGGGCGTTCATGCTGGTTGTCACCGCTGCCCTCTCGGTGTCCGAGCAGATCAAGGACGTCGGGGCCTACGCCGGCCTGGCGTCGATCCTCGGGCTCGCCGTGCTCTCGTTGCTCTACTTCGGCCAGGCCCGGGAGCTCAAGCGCCTGCGCGAATGGGCGGGTCGTGCGCCCGAGCGCACCGCCGAGCTGCAGGAGCAGGCGAACGCCGCCGCGGCCGCGCAGGCG
>JAOPZO010000156.1 GCA_025964065.1 Solirubrobacterales bacterium
GCGAGGCCGCGGAGGCCGCTGCCGCGGCTGCCGCCGCCGAGGCGCCCGCCGACGGCGCTGACGCCGAGGCCGCGACGGACGAGGTCGTCCTCGCGGAGGACCAGGCCGTCGCCGCGACGGACGCCGAGGTCACCGACGCGACGGACGCGGAGGTCACCGACGCGACTCCCGCCGACGAGGTCGCTGCGGTCGAGGCCGCCGAGGCCGACACGACCGGCGAGGCGCCGGCAGCCGACGGCGACGACGCCGCGGCCGCCGACAAGGCCTAGTCCCGCGGCGCCGGAGGCTTCGGCGTGCGCGAGGAGAAGGAGAAGTCCCCTGCGAGCTCCCTTGTGGAGCTCGTGGTCATCGTGGCCGTCGCCCTCGGCCTGGCCCTGGGCATCCAGGCCTTCCTGGTCAAGCCCTACCAGATCCCCAGCGAGTCGATGGTCCCCACGCTCACCGTGGGCCAGCGGGTCCTCGTGAACCGCATCGGGGAGCGCTTCAGCACCCCCGAGGTCGGCAGCGTCATGGTCTTCCACCCGCCGGCCTCGGCCACGGGCGACCAGGACGGCTTCAGCGGTGAGGACACCCAGTGCGGCGCCCGGCAGCCGGATGGGGCGGCCTGCGCGAAGCCCGTTTCCCGCCGCTCCGACGACAACTTCATCAAGCGCGTGGTCGGTGGTCCCGGCGACACCATCGCCGTCGTGGACGGCCACGTCGTCCGCAACGGCAAGCGCCAGACCGAGCGGTTCATCCAGGAGAGCTGCGCCACCGGCGCGCCCGCCGACTTCCCGACCGCGATCAGGATCCCGGCGGGACACTGGTTCATGATGGGTGACAACCGCGAGTGCTCCGAGGACTCCCGCTTCTGGGGCCCGGTCCCGGAGAAGTGGATCATCGGTGGCGCCTTCGCGACCTACTGGCCGCCCAAGCGCGTCGGCCTGCTGTAGGACACCCCGGATGTCCACCGGCGAGAAGAAGTCCCCCGGGGGCCAGCTGCTCGAGCTCGTCGGCATCCTCGTCGTGGCGATCGGCCTCGCGGTGGCGATCCAGGCGTTCCTGGTCAAGCCGTTCCAGATCCCGAGCGCCTCGATGGTCCCGACCCTCGAGGTCGGCCAGCGCGTGCTCGTCAACCGGCTGGGCGAGCGCTTCGGTGACCCGTCGGTCGGCGACGTCATCGTCTTCCACCCGCCCGCCGGCGCCACCGACGACCAGGTGGGGGAGGGGCCGTCCTCCATGTGCGGCGCTCCGTCCGCCGACGGCGAAGCCTGCGCCGAGCCCACGTCACGCGAGTCCGAGCAGAACTTCATCAAGCGCATCGTGGCCGGCCCGGGCGACACCATCGCCGTCGTCGACAGCCACGTCATCCGCAACGGCGAGCGCCAGGACGAGCCGTTCATCCAGGCGACCTGCGAGACCGGGACCGACCAGGACTTCCCGAAGCCGATCCGCGTGCCCGCGGGCCACTGGTTCGTGATGGGCGACAACCGCCAGTGCTCCCAGGACTCCCGCTACTGGGGGCCCGTCGCCGAGGACTCCATCATCGGTGGGGCCTTCGCGACGTACTGGCCGCCCAAGCGCCTCGGCCCCCTGTAGTGCCCCGCCCGTCCGGCGACTGCGCCATCATGGCGGGCCGGTGAGCACCCCCTCGACGACACCCCCCGCGCCGAGGCCCAAGCGGCGGGCGACGAAGCGCAAGCGCTCCTCCGGCCGCCGCCTCGTCCGGCACGACCGCGGCCTGGGCGTGCGCTGGGTCGCGGGCGCCGACGAGGCCGGCCGCGGCTGCCTCGCGGGGCCGCTCGTGGCCGCCGCGGTCCTCTTCGACCTCGAGCGGCTCGGCGAGCGTGAGCTCCGCGCCCTCTCGGACCTGAACGACTCCAAGCAGCTCACGGAGGCCACGCGCGAGGCGCTCTACCCGGTGGTGCTGCGCACGGCCGTGAAGTCCTGCGTCGTCTCCCGCTGCGCCAACGGCATCGACGACAGGGGCCTGCACCGCACGAACCTCCACGCGCTTCGTGACGCGCTGCGACGCGTCACCGCCGGCCATCCGGACGACGTCCTCTGCCTCACCGACGGCTTCCGGGTCCCCGCCTTCGAGCGGGACCACCGGGCGATCGTCGACGGGGACGCGACGAGCGCCGCCGTCGCGGCCGCGTCCATCCTCGCGAAGGTCTCCCGCGACCGGTTCATGCAGCGCGCGGACGCCCGGCACCCGGGCTACGACTTCTCCTCGCACAAGGGCTACTCCTCGCCCGACCACCGGGAGGCGCTCCAGCGCAACGGCGTCTCGCCGCTGCACCGCCTCTCCTTCGCCTCCACGGCGTACCCCGGTCGCGCCGCGTAGCGCCCGCCCCACTCAGAACGCCCCCTCGAGGTGCTCGAGGCCCACGAGCGTCCCGTCCCCACGGAGGACCACGCCGATCGCGTCGAAGCGGAGCATCCCGCCGCGCGGGCGGTCCGGCTCCCGGTTGAGGTAGGCCGACGCCATCCTCCGGACCTGCGCGCGCTTGCGGACGTGCAGGCTGTCCCACGGCGTGCCGCTCCCGTGGCGCCGGGTCTTCACCTCGGCGAACACGAGCGTCACGTCGTCGAACGCGACGAGGTCGAGCTCGCCGTGGCGGGTCCGGTAGTTCCGGGCGACGATCCGGAACCCGAGCCGCTCGAGGTGCTGGGCGGCGAGTTCCTCGCCGCGGCGGCCGAGCGCCTGCCGCGGATCCGGGGTGGGGGTGGGGATGGGCATGCCGGCATGCTCGGCCTGCCGCGTGTCACCGAACAACACGCACCCGTGTCGACTCCGTCACGTCTTCCGCACGGAAGTGCACGCCGTCGAGGCGCTCGGCGGACGACGCACTTCCGTGCGTGTTCCTCCTGCGTTCCGGCACCTCCGGGTCTTCTCTCGCGACACGATCCGCGCCTAGCGTCCGCGACGTGATCGCCCACGTCAGCACCTTCACCCTCGCCGGTCTCGAGCCGCACCGGGTCACCGTCGAGGTCGACCTCCGGAACGGCCTGCCGTCGTTCACGATCGTCGGGCTGGGGGACCGCGCCGTCCGCGAGTCCCGCGAGCGGGTGCAGACGGCGATCCTCAACTCGGGCTTCAAGTTCCCGCCCAACCGCGTGACGGTGAACCTCGCGCCGGCCTCCCTGCGGAAGTCCGGTCCTGGCTTCGACCTCGCCATCGCGTGCGGGGTCCTCGCCGCCAGCGGCCAGGTGCCAGCCGACCGGCTCGAGGGCCTCGCGGTGTTCGGGGAGCTCGCGCTCGGCGGCGAGATCCGCCCGGGGCGCGGCGTGCTCGCCGTTGCCGAGGGCGTCCGGGAGGCGGGGCTCGACGGCCTGGTGGTCTCGGTCGAGCGTGGCGAGGAGGCCGCGCTCGTCGAAGGGATCGCGGTCCACGGCGTCGGGTCGTTGCGGCAAGCGGCGTCCGTGCTGCGCGGCGTTCGCCCGGAGGACCGAGCGGAGCACCGAGGGAGCCGCGGGCCGCGGAGGCTGCGGGCCGCGTCGGAGCGGGTCGTCGACCTGGCGGACGTGCGTGGGCACGCGTCGGTCCTCGGCTCGCTCACCGTCGCGGCGGCCGGGGGGCACAACCTGCTCCTCACCGGGCCGCCCGGGACGGGCAAGACCATGCTCGCCCGGCGGCTGCCCGGGATCCTTCCGCCGCTCTCGGCCGCCGAGGCGCTCGAAGTCACCCGCATCCAGTCGGTGGTGGGGCTGCGGGCTGCCGGCTCGCTGGTCGCCGAGCGGCCCTTCCGCGCACCGCACCATCACATCTCCGCGTCGGGCCTCGTCGGCGGCGGTGCGGTGCCGGTGCCCGGCGAAGCGACCCTCGCGCACCACGGGGTGCTCTTCCTCGACGAGCTCTCCGAGTTCTCCCGGGACGCGCTCGAAGCCCTCCGGCAGCCGCTCGAGGACGGGCGTGTGGCGATCGTCCGCGGGCAGCAGACCGCCATCTACCCGACCCGGATCATGCTCGTCGCCGCCACGAACCCGTGCCCCTGCGGGTACCTCGGGACGGACCGCTGCCGGTGCTCGGAGCCGGAGCTCGCACGGCACCGACGACGGCTCAGCGGACCGCTGCTCGATCGCATCGACCTGCAGGTGCACGTCGCACGCCCGAGCGCGGAGGAGCTCCGCGGCCCGGCGCACTGCACGAGCGCCGTCGAACGGGAGCGGGTGATCGCGGCGCGGGAGCGCCAATCGGACCGCCTCGCCGGCTCACCCGCGACCTGCAACGCCCACATGGACGCGGCGCAGGTCCGGCGCCTGGTCCGGCTCGACGCCGAGGCGGAAGGGGAGCTGTGGCGCGACTACGACAAGGGTGCGCTCAGCGCGCGCGGGCACCAGCGCGTGCTCCGCGTGGCGCAGACGATCGCCGACCTGGCCGGCAGCGCGACCGTCCGGCGCGGGCACGTGCTCCACGCGCTCGGGCTCCGCCGGGACGGCCTCGCCGAGGCGGAGTCGGCATGAGCGCGGTCCTCCCGGGGCGGGCGGCCTGCGCCCCGTGCCTGCGCCGGAGCTGGCTGCTCGCCGCCCTGGCCCCCAACCTGGACCTCGTCTGGAAGCGTCGCACCCCGCTGCGCGACGTCCTCGCGCTCGAGGACGAGGACCTCGTCGCGGCGCTCGGGGGCAAGCACCAGGCCGCGCTGCTCGACCGACACGACGCCTTCGACGTCGCCGCCGCCCTGCGCGCGTGCGCACGGGCGCGGGTCGAGCCGGTCTGCCACCACGACCCGCGGTTCCCGTCCCCGCTGCGGACGGGGCCGGGCGCGCCGCGGCTCCTCCACGTCGCCGGTGGGCTCACGCGCCTG
>JAOPZO010000270.1 GCA_025964065.1 Solirubrobacterales bacterium
GCACCCGGCGGGGCGAGGAGCGCCGCGGCCAGCACTGCGGTCCCCGCGCGTCGTGCCGTGCGCCGATGATGGCAGCATGGCCCGCATGCCCGAGCAGGCCGACCCGCCGCCCGTGACCTGGGAGCCCGAGCTCGCGGAGCTGCGCCGCCGGCAGGAGCTCGCCCGGCGCATGGGCGGGGCCGAGCGCGTGGCGCGCCAGCACGCGTCGGGGCGCGGGACCGTCCGCGAGCGGATCGACCAGCTCCTCGACGCGGGCTCCTTCGAGGAGACCGGAAGCGTCGCGGGAGTCGGGAGCTACGGCGCCGACGGCGCGCTCGAGGACCTGCTCCCGGCGAACATGCTCGTCGGCCAGGGCACCGTGGAGGGCCGCCGTGTCGTCGTGCAGGCCGACGACTTCACCGTGCGAGGCGGGGCGGCGGACGCCGCGATCTGGGAGAAGATGGTCTGGGCCGAGCGCGCCGCGCACGAGCTGCGCCTCCCGCTCGTGCGGCTCGTGGACGGTACGGGCGGCGGGGGATCGGTGAAGACGCTCGAGTCGATGGGCTTCTCCTACGTGCCGCCGCTCCCGGGCTTCGAGCTCGACGTCGCGAACCTCTCGCGCGTGCCGGTCGTCGCCGCCGCGCTCGGGCCGTGCGCCGGGCTCGGCGCCGCGCGCGTCGTGCTCTCGCACTTCTCCGTGATCGTCCGCGGCTCGGCGCAGCTCTTCGTCGCGGGCCCGCCCGTCGTCGCGTGGGCGATGAACGAGACGCCCGACAAGGAGGAGCTCGGCGGCTCACGCGCGCAGACCCGTGCGGGCGCCGTCGACAACGAGGCGGCCACCGAGGAGGACGCGTTCGCCCAGATGCGGCGCTTCCTCTCCTACCTGCCGAGCAGCGTCTGGGAGGCGCCGCCCGTCGTCGCCGCCACCGATCCGGCGGACCGCCGCGAGGAGGAGCTGCTCGGGATCGTGCCGCGCGACGAGCGCAAGCCGTACGCGATGCGCCGGGTGCTCGAGCTCGTCTTCGACACGGGCTCGGTCTTCGAGCTCGGCGCGCGCTTCGGCCGCTCCTCGATCACGGCGCTCGCCCGGCTCGGCGGCGTGCCGGTCGGGGTCATCGCGAGCGACCCGAAGTTCTACGCGGGCGGCCTGACCGCCGAGGCGGCCGAGAAGGTCACGCGCTTCGTCGACCTCTGCGACCAGTTCCGCCTCCCGGTGGTGAACCTCGTCGACCAGCCGGGCTTCGTCGTCGGGACGGCGAGCGAGCGGAGCGGCACCATGCGGCGCGGCGCGCGGATGCTCGCGGCGACGATGCAGGCACAGGTGCCGTGGTGCAGCGTCATCGTGCGCAAGTGCTACGGGATCGCCGGGGCGGCGCACGGCGACGGCTCGCGCCTGAACCAGCGCTGGGCGTGGCCGAGCGGCAACTGGGGCTCGCTCCCGATCGCGGGCGGCCTCGAGGCGGCGTACCGTCGCGACCTCGAGGCGGCCGAGGCGGCCGGCGGGCCCGAGGCGCGCGCGGCGGTCCGGGCGGAGGTCGAAGCGCGGCTCGGCGCGGTCCTCTCCCCCTTCCGCTCGGCCGAGCGCTTCTCGATCGAGGAGGTCGTCGACCCCCGGGACACGCGTCGCCTGCTGTGTGCCTGGGCGCAGAACGCCGCGCGGATCGTGGCCCAGGACGTCGTGGCCGGGCCGCCCGTGCGGCTTCGCGGCTACCGGCCGTGAGCGCCGGCGGCGCGTCGGTAGCCTGCCGGGCATGAGCCCCGCGTTCCCGTCCGAGCCCGGCATCGAGGTCACCCCGGAGCAGACCGAGCAGGCCCTCGCCGACGGCACGGCGATCCTCGTCGACGTCCGCGAGGGCTACGAGTGGGACGCCGGCCGCGTCGAGGGCGCGACCCACATCGAGCTCGAGCGCCTCGCGTCGAAGTCCGACGAGCTGCCCAAGAACACGACGATCATCTTCAACTGCCGCCTCGGCGCCCGCTCGGCGATGGCCGCGCAGGCGTTCCGCGGCGCGGGCTTCGACGCCTGGTCGATGGCGGGTGGGCTCGAGCGCTGGCACGCCGAGGGCCGTCCGCTCGTGCCCGAGGACGGCACGGTCGCCGACCACTGAGGTGCGGGCGCCCCCGAAGGTGCCGGGCACCTTCGGGAACGCCCCCAGGATCAGGCGGCGACGCTGACGTTGACCGCCTTGGGGCCCTTGTCGCCCTGCTCCTCCTCGTAGGTCACGCGGGCGCCCTCGCTGAGCGAGCGGTACCCGTCGGCGACGATGCCGGTGTGGTGGACGAACAGGTCGCGGTTCCCGTCGTCCGGCGTGATGAAGCCGAAGCCCTTCTCGTCCGAGAACCACTTCACGATGCCGCTGGCCATGTGAGCCTCCTCCGTTGCTGCGTGCTGCGTGCTTCGGAGGTGCTGCTGAACAGGCCACTCACCTTCACGACGCGTGCACTGCTGGGCGGCCGGGTGCCGTCCCGGCCCTGACGCCGCGCAACCTAACCGGACCGCGCAGGATGCTCAAGGGGCCGGGTGGAGGAGCGACGCGGCGAGCGCCGAGAGCGCCCACGCCGAACCCGCGCCGAGCAGCGCCGAGGCGAGCCGCGGGCGCCCGGCGCCCGCC
>JAOPZO010000281.1 GCA_025964065.1 Solirubrobacterales bacterium
CGTTCGGCGGCGCCGGAGCCGACCAGGGTGCGCGGGGCCGGAGCCGACGCGGCCCGGCACGCCCCGAGACGGCCGATCTGGAGTCCCTCGCTCCACATCGGCCCCCTCGCGACGCTCCGGAGCCCGCCGCAGGCCCGCACGGGCCGCACGGGCCGTTCCCGCGGCGACGCGGAACGCGAGCGGGCGCCGGTGTCGCCGCTCAGAAGCCCCGGCGCTCCCGCGCGTGCGTCAGTCGCGGGTCGTGCCGGCGCTCCACGTGGTGGCGCATCGTCGCGCCGTGCACGGCCCACAGCAGGCACAGCACGCCGACGAGGACCGTCACGCCGATCGCGTCCGTGAGCGAGATCGCTCCGAGCGCGAAGAAGAACACGAAGCACCCGATGATGCCGAGGGCGAGGACCCAGAACAGCTCGCGCAGCGTGGTCATGGCCACCTCCTCCTTGCGAGATCCGCTCCAGCGTGACCGGCGCCCGAGCGCTCGTGTCGATCGTCGCAAGCAGAGGCGCCGAGGTCAACCCCGCGCCACCGACTACTCGCGCACGATGAGCCACACGCCGAGCGCGAGCAGGACCACGCCTCCGAGCTGCATCGCCGACACGGGGTCCTTCTTCACCCCGAGCCACCCGAACTGGTCCACGACCAGCGAGATCGCGAGCTGCGCCGCGATCGTCGCGGCGACGACGGGCCCGGCGCCGAGCGTCCCGACCGTGATGAGGACCGTCGTGACGTAGACCGCGCCCAGGATCCCGCCCGTCAGATACCACCACGGAACGCTCGCAGCCCGGCCGATCTGGCCGACCTCACCGCGGACCGTCACGAGCGCCAGGAGCGCCACCAGCCCGAGCGCGAACGAGACGCTCGCGGCGGGAAGCGAGCCGATCTCGCGCCCGAAGCGCCCGTTGATCGGCGCCTGGAGCGCGATGAGCCCGCCCGCGCCGGCCGTCGCGAGGATCGCCGTCGTGCGGTCCATTACTTCGCGTCCATCCAGGTCTTGCCCACGCCGACGTCCACGGCGAGCGGCGGGAGGTGTGGCCACGGCGCGGTCATCTCGCGCTCCGCGAGCGCGCGGACCTGGTCCATCTCGGCCTCGGGCCCCTCGAAGAGCAGCTCGTCGTGGATCGTGAGGATGAGCCGCGTCGCGAGCCCCTCGCGCTCGAGCGCCTGGTGCGAGCGGATCATCGCGAGCTTCATGACGTCCGCCGCGGTGCCCTGGATGACCGTGTTGACCGCGAGGCGCTCCCCGAGCGTGCGGACCTGCCAGTTGCGCGCCTTGAGCTCCGGGATCTGGCGGCGGCGGCCGTAGAGCGTCGTGACGTGCCCGGCCTCCGTGGCCTCCTCGATCGTCCGGGTCATGAACGCGTGGACGCGGTCGAAGCGCTCGAGGTAGGCGTCGATGAACGCCTTGGCCTCCTCGCGCGGGATGTTCAGGCGGTCCGCCAGGCCGTAGTCGCTCAGGCCGTAGACGATGCCGTAGTTGATCATCTTGGCCTTGGAGCGGTCCATGGGCGTGAGGTCCTCCGGGGCGCGCCCGAACACCTGCGAGGCCGTGGCGGTGTGCACGTCCTCCCCGGCCAGGAAGATCTCCTTGAGCACGGGCTCGTCCGCCACGTGGGCGAGCACCCGGAGCTCCACCTGCGAGTAGTCCGCGGAGAGCAGCACGTGCCCCGGCGCCGCCTCGAAGCAGCCGCGGATCTCCCGCCCGAGCTCCGTGCGCACGGGCACGTTCTGCATGTTCGGGTCGGTCGAGGCGAGGCGCCCCGTCTGCGCCGCGGCCTGCATGAACGTCGTGTGGATCCGGTCCTCGGCGTCCGTGAGCTGCGGGAGCACGTCGAGGTACGTCTTCGAGAGCTGGTTCAGCTCCCGCCAGCGCTCGATCTTCGGCACCACGGGGTGCTCGTCGCGGATGGCCTGCAGCACCCGCGCATCGGTCGAGAAGCCCGTCTTGCCCTTGCGCTTCTTCGTGAGGCCGAGCTTCTCGAAGAGCACGTGGCCGAGCTGCTGCGGGGAGCCGAGGACGAACTCCTCCTCCGCGAGCTCCCAGACCTCGCGCTCGAGCGTGGCGATCTCCTCGTCCACCTTGCGCTTGATGATGCCGAAGCGCTGCTTCTCCAGGCGCACGCCGGCCTGCTCCATCTTGCGCAGCACCACGACGAGCGGCAGCTCGATCTCGGCCATCACGGGCTCGAGGCCGCGGTCCTCGATCTCCCCGCGCTGCCAGTCGGCGAGCGCGGCGGTGAGCAGCGCGTCGGCGGCCGTCGGGTCCTCCACCTGGGCCGCGAAGCCGCGCTCCTCGACGAGCTCGCGGAACGGATAGCCGCGGCGGGCGGGCTCCAGGAGGTAGGCGCCGAGCAGCGTGTCGTGCACCAGGAGCGGCGGCACCTCGCCGAGGCGCTTGGCGTCGTGGGCGATCACGGGGCGGTCGGCGAGCGCGGCGACGAGATCCTCCGGGCGCTCGCAGTCCCCCGCGAGCAGGAGCTCGCCCGCGCAGGCCGCCCAGCGCCACGTCGGCGCGGCGGCGAAGAGCTCGCCCTCGGCCACCTCGGGCGCGCGGATCGCCACGGACACCTCGACGCCGGCGGGCAGCGCCCTGGCGAGCGAGGCGAGCGGCGCCTCGCGCACCTTCGCCGCGAGCGTCGTCCCGGCGACGGGCGCGGGCGCGGCCTCCTCCGGATCCCCGAGTGCCTCCTCGAGCCGGCGGAGCGGGTCGCGCAGCTCGAAGTGGCGGAAGACCTCGCGGAGCTTGGAGCGGTCGGGCGCGCGCGTGAGCTCGGCGGTCGGGTCGACCGGGACCGGGATGTCGCGCTGGATGGTCGCCAGGCGCTTGGAGACGCGCGCATCCTCGGCGTGGTTCGTCAGGTTCTCCTTGCGCTTGGCCCCCGAGATCTGGTCGATGGACGCGAGGACGGTCTCGAGGTCGCCGAACCTCTGCAGGAGGTCCGACGCCGTCTTGTCGCCGATCCCCGGGACCCCCGGGATGTTGTCCGAGGTGTCGCCCTTCAGGCCGTAGAAGTCGGGCACGAGCTCGGGCGGGATGCCGTACCGGTCGATGACGGCCTGGCGGTCGTAGAGCTTCGTGTCCGTGATCCCGCGCGCGGTCGCCATGACCTTCACGAGCCCGTCGTCCCCGATGAGCTGGAACGCGTCGCGGTCGCCCGTGACGATGACGGAGGGCACGCCCTGCTCCCGCGCGCGCTCGGCGATGGAGGCGATGACGTCGTCGGCCTCGTAGCCGTCGACGGAGACGTTGGGGTAGCCGAAGGCCTCGCAGAGGTCGACGATGTGCGGCCACTGCTGCTTCAGGAGGTCGGGCCGCGAGGTCCGCTGGGCCTTGTACTCGGGGTAGACCTCCTTGCGGCCGGAGTGCCCCTTGTCCCAGACGCAGATCGTGGGCTGGGAGCCGTGCTCGGTCAGGAGCTTCACGAGCATGGACGCGAAGCCGAAGATCGCGTTCGTCGGGAAGCCCGTCGAGGTCGCGATGGACTCCGGGAGGGCGAAGAACGCACGGTAGGCGAGCGAGTTGCCGTCGATCAGGTAGAGCTCGTCGGGCTTCTTCTCGGCCATGCCGACGACCCTAGCGGCGGGTCCGGAACCGTCCGCGCCTCAGGCCGTGAGCACGAACGGGTGCTCGCCCTGCACGACCACCGTGTGCTCCACGTGAGCGGAGAGCGAGCCGTCCGCGGTGGCGATCGTCCAGCCGTCGTCGCGCGTCTCGAGCTCCGTGCCGCCCAGGCCGAGCATGGGCTCGATCGCGAGCACGAGGCCGTGGCCGAGCGGCTCGCGCAGATGCGGCCAGTCGACGTTCGGGACGGACGGCGGCTCGTGCAGCTTCCGGCCGATCCCGTGGCCGAGCAGGCTCGGGAAGACCGCGACCGCGTGACGCCGCGCGGTCCGCGCCGTCGCGCGGCCGATCCC
>JAOPZO010000288.1 GCA_025964065.1 Solirubrobacterales bacterium
GGCCGGCGTACCCTCCGCCCATCTGCGCCGTGGCGATCGGGTCCGTCGCGTCGCCGCCGGGCGCCACGACGTCGAGCCGGGTGCCGTAGTTCGAGTAGTCCGTGAGCTCGCGCGCACGGTCCACCGCCCCGACGCAGAGGATCCCGTCGACGCCGAGCGGCTGCCCGCAGACCGGGAGCCCATCGTTGCCCGCGGCCCCGACGAGCACGACGCCGGCCGCGACGGCACGCTGCATCGCCAGGACGGCGGGGTCCTCCGCGGCGACCGTGCGCGCGAGCGCCGCGTCGGGCGTCAGCGACAGGTTCACCACGCGGGCCCCGGCCGCGACCGCCGCGTCGATCGCGTCGCCGAGCTGGACCGTGCTGCCCTGCTTGGCGGCGTCGAGCACCCGCAAGGAGAGCAGCGTCACGCCGGCCGCGGCGCCCTCCATGCCCACGCCGTTGCCCGCGCGGGCGGCGATGATGCCGGCCACGCCCGTGCCGTGGCCGTTCACGTCCTGCCGGGGCCAGCCGGCGAGCTCCGGGGCGACCACGCCCGCGAGGTCCTCGTGCTCCGTGTCCACCCCCGTGTCGAGGACGGCGACCCGGACCGCCGCCAGTCCGGGCACCGCTCCGGGCGCGGGGGCGCGGATCGCGTCGAGCGACCACTGCTGCTCCCGAAGCGGGTCCGACGCCCGCGCGGTCGCGGCCGCGGGGCCTCCGATCGACAGGGCCAAGAGCCCCGACGCTGCTGCACGACGTCCCCGCACGTTCCGCTCCTCTCGCCTGACGGCCCTGCCCGTCGGCGTCCCGTGGGGAGGTGGCCTCCCCTTCGTGAGGAGTCATCGACACGACGGGGATCCGGTAAATCGGCCGATCGGCGGAGCCTGCACGAGGGGCCGCTCCGGCCCCTCGCTACGCTTCGACGGGCGATGAGCGACCAGACCGCGGACCGCAAGCACCAGACGCGCTCGCGTGCGAACCCGGGCGGGATGGACGTCCTGACGGTCCTCGGTGCCGACGTGCGGCCGATCCGCGAGCGCAAGCCCGCGTGGTTCAAGGTCCCGCCCCCGGGCGGCGAGACCTACCGCGAGCTGAAGAAGCTCATCAAGGAGGAGAACCTCAACACGGTCTGCGCCGAGGCCGCCTGCCCGAACATCGGGGAGTGCTGGTCGCGCGGCACCGCGACGTTCATGATCCTCGGCGACACGTGCACGCGCCGCTGCGGCTTCTGCAACGTGAACTCGGGCAAGCCGACGTGGAACGACCCGCTCGAGCCCGCCCGCGTCGCGCGCTCCATCGCGAAGATGGGCCTGCGCCACGCCGTCATCACGAGCGTGGATCGCGACGACCTCCCGGACTACGGCGCGGGGATCTGGGCCAAGACGATCCGCGAGGTCCGCCGTCAGGCGCCCAAGTGCAAGGTGGAGGTCCTCACCCCGGACTTCCGCGGCCAGGAGATGCCGCTCGCGAAGGTCCTCGCCGAGCGCCCCGACGTCTTCAACCACAACGTGGAGACGGTCCCCCGGCTCTACGAGATCGCCCGGCGCGGCTCGACGTGGGAGCGCTCGAACCGCGTGCTGCGCGTCGCGAAGGAGTTCGGCGGCGACGAGGTCGCGACGAAGAGCGGGATGATGGTCGGGCTCGGCGAGCGCTTCGACGAGGTCGTCGACGCGCTCGGCACCCTGCGCGAGTCGGGCGTGCAGATCATCACGATCGGCCAGTACCTGCGGCCGACGGAGCGGCACCTGCCCGTCGTGCGCTACTGGCACCCGGACGAGTTCAAGGCCGTGGAGGAGGCGGGGTACGCGCTCGGCTTCGACCACATCGCCTCGGGCCCGCTCGTCCGCTCGAGCTACCACGCCGACGAGCACATCGCGCAGGCCGAGCCGGGCGTGGGCCCGCTCGCCGCGGCCGCGACCGCGTAGGGCGGGCCGCTCCGCGCGTCCTGGGTACGGTCCGGGCCGTGTTCCCGCTGAAGGACAACATCCCCACCCGGCGCTTCCCGATCGTGACCGTGGTGCTCATCGCGCTCAACCTCGTCACGTACCTCGTGCTGCAGCCCAAGTCGGGGATCGACTTCTCGGGCAACTCGCTCGACCCGCGGGACATCTACGACTACGCCGCGACACCCTGCTCGGTGAGCGACTCCTGCGGTGGCGCGGTCCCCGCGGACTCCTCGCCGCTCGTGAACGTCCTCACCTCGATGTTCAGCCACGCCGGGCTGCTGCACCTGGGCGGCAACATGCTGTTCCTCTGGATCTTCGGCAACAACGTCGAGGACGCCATGGGGCGTGTGCGGTTCGTCGTCTTCTACCTCCTGGGCGGCGTCGCCGCGTTCGGGCTGCAGTTCGCGCTCGACACGGGCTCGGAGGTGCCGACGCTCGGGGCCTCGGGCGCCGTCGCCGCCGTGCTCGGTGGGTACCTGCTGCTCTACCCGCGGGCCCGGGTCGTCACGGCGATCTTCATCGTCCTCTTCTTCACCCTCATCGAGATCCCGGCGTTCCTCGTGCTCGGGTTCTGGTTCCTGCAGCAGGTGGCCTTCGGTGCGCTGGACCTCACGAACCCGACGGGCGAGGGCGGCGGCGTCGCGTACTTCGCCCACATCGGCGGCTTCGTGTTCGGCCTGCTGGCGATCAAGCTCTTCGCGACGTACCGCAGCGACGTCACGGACCGCCCGCGGCTGCAACGGGCGTAGCCGCCGGGCGAAGCTGCGAGGCTGGGGCCCACGTGCTCCACCGCCCGATCCTCGCCGCCGCCCTCGCCGTGCTCCTCTGCTTCGGGTTCCTCACGGGCTACGTCATCGTCACGACGGGCTTCGGGCCGCTCGAGGCGATCTCGCTCCTCGTGCTCGGGATGTTCGCGTTCGGGATCGTCGGCGCCCTCCGCCAACCACCCGAGTAGCCTCGCCCGCAGCTTGCTCCGCGCACGCCTGATCGCCCCCCCGGCCGCCGCGCTCGCGCTCCTCCTGAGCGGCTGCGGCGACGGCACCTCCGCCCCGGGGAGCGCGATGGTCGACGCGCCCGCCGCGATCGTGCAGGCCCAGCCCGAGGCGCCGAGGGTGCAGCAGGCGGCGAACGGGCCGCTTCTCCCGACCGTCCCGCCCGAGCCGCTCGCGGTGGAGCTCGACGACGTCGAGGACCCCGTCGTCTACCGGCCGAGGAAGCCGCCGCGCGCCGGGCTGCTCTTCGACCTCGACACGGGTGAGGTGCTGTGGCGGAAGGACCCGCTGCGGAGGCTGCCGATCGCGAGCGTGACGAAGACCATGACCGCGATCCTCGTCGCCCGCCGCGTGCCCGAGGGCGCGCGGGTGAAGGTGACGAACGAGGCGCGGGCGCGGCCCGGCTCGCGCATCGGGCTGCTGCCGCGGAAGAAGCGCGTCGGGGTGGGCGCGCTGCTGAACGGGCTCATGATCGTGAGCGGGAACGACGCCGCGATCGCGCTGGCGCAGCGGGTGAGCGGAACGGTCCCCAGGTTCGTCGAGCTCATGAACCGCACGGCGCAGGAGATGCACCTGAGCTGCACGTCGTTCGCCTCCCCGGACGGGCTCGACGACCAGGGCTTCTCCTGCCCGCAGGACCTCGCGGCGCTCGCCCGCGCGGCGCTCGACGAGCCGCGGGTCGCCGCGGTGGTGTCCCGCCCGCGCGCGGTGCTGCCGTTCCCGACGAAGGGCGGGAAGCTCTACCTCTACTCCCACAACCCGCTCATCCGGGCGGGCTACCGCGGGGCGATCGGCGTGAAGACGGGCTTCACGAAGCGCGCGGGCCGCTGCTTCGTGGGGGCGGCGGAGCGCGACGGGCGGCGGCTCGGTGTCGTGCTGCTGCACTCGCCGGACCCCGGGAAGCAGGCGCGGCAGCTGCTCGACCGCGGCTGGCGGGTCCCGGCAGGCGCCTGAGCATCCGGCGCGGGCGGGCGCGGCGCCGTCACCCGCGGTGCCTACAGTGCGCCCTCCGGCATGCGTCCGTCCCGCCCGCTCCTCGCCGCCCTCGTCGGCGCCCAGCTCCTCTACCCCCGCGTGCCCCCACGCCGCCACACGGCCGCGACCCACGGGATCGTCGGCCTGCTCGCGGCCACCACCGCGGCCGACGCGGTCGAGGAGGGCGGGGTCCGCCGCGCCGCCGTCACCGTCGGGGCCGCGGGGACGATCGGGTACGTGGTGGAGCTCGTGGGCGTCGCGACCGGCAAGCCGTTCGGGCACTACTCCTACACCGCGAAGCTCGGCCCGGGGTGGCGTGGCGTGCCGTTCATGGTCTTCGTGTCCTGGGCCATGATGAGCCGCCCGTGCTGGGCCGTCGCCGGGCTCCTCACGCGCTCGCGGCTGCTCCGCCCGCTCGTCGCCGCGGGCGCGCTCACGGCCTGGGACGTCTACGTCGATCCGCGCATGGTCCGCGAGGGCTACTGGGCGTGGCCGCAGGGCGGGCGCTACGAGGGGATCCCGGGCTCGAACTTCCTGGGCTGGTTCGTGACGGCCGCGGGCGTCTTCGCGGTGTGGTCGGCCGTCGACGACGGCGACCCGCGGGACGGCGGCGCCGACGCCTCGCTCGCGGTCTACGGGTGGACCTGGGTCGGCGAGGCGGTCGCGAACGCGGCGTTCTGGGGGCGGCCACGCGTCGCCGCGGCGGGCGGGCTGGCCATGGGCGCCTTCGCGGCG
>JAOPZO010000159.1 GCA_025964065.1 Solirubrobacterales bacterium
GCCGCGCTGGGCGCTGGCCACCGCCAGCGCGATCGCGAGGTCGGCGCCCGGCTCGTCCACCCGCACGCCGCCGACGACGTTGACGAAGACGTCGGCTGTCCCGACCCCCACGCCGGCGTGACGGCCGAGGACCGCCAGCACCAGCGCGAGCCGGTTGCGGTCGATGCCGTTGACGACGCGGCGCGGCGGCACGAGCTCGCTCGGGGAGACGAGCGCCTGCACCTCCACGAGCAGCGGGCGCGAGCCCTCCATCGCGGCGAGCACGACGCTGCCGGGCTTGCGCGTCGCCTCGGAGACGAAGCGGGCGCTCGCGTCGAGGACCTCCACCAGGCCGCCGGACATCATCTCGAAGACCCCGGCCTCGTTCGTCGAGCCGAAGCGGTTCTTCAGCGCCCGCAGCGTCCGGTACATCCGCTCGCGCTCGCCCTCGAACTGCAGGACGCAATCCACGAGGTGCTCCAGGACGCGCGGGCCCGCGAGCGAGCCCTCCTTCGTCACGTGGCCGACGAGGATGACGGCCGTACCCGACGGCTTGGCGACCTGCATGATCCGCGACGCCACCTCCCGGACCTGGCCGACCGAGCCCGGCGCCCCCGTGAGCTCCGCGGCGTGCAGCGTCTGCACGGAATCGATGACCACGACGTCAGGCTTCTCCGCCTCGATCGTCGCCAGGACCGTCCCCAGATCGGTCTCGGCCAGCACCGGGACGTCCAGGGCCGCGCACGTCGGCGTCAGGAGGCGCTCGTGCCGGAGGCGGATCTGCTGGGCGGACTCCTCGCCGGAGACGTAGAGCACCTCGCGGCCGCCGGCCGCGAGGTTGCCCAGCGCCATGCCCGTCAGCGTCGACTTGCCGATGCCAGGGGAGCCGCCGAGCAGGACGAGCGATCCGGCCACCAGGCCGCCCCCGAGGACGCGGTCCACCTCGTCCATGCCCGTCCGCAGGCGCGGCGCGCGGGTCGTGTCGACGTCCTTCAGCCGGGTGACGGACGCCGGGCGGGCGCCGCCCGAGCCGCGCAGGCGCCCCGCACCGGCCGGCCCGCTGCCCACGGAGGCGGCCGAGACCTCCTCGACCATCGTGTTCCACTCCCCGCAGCCGGGGCACTGCCCCATCCAGCGTGGTTCGCTGTGCCCGCAGGTGGAGCAGGTGTGGATCGTCGCGGTACGGGCCATGCGGTCACCGAGAGTAGGCCCGGCGGCGGACGAGCCACCCCACCCCGCGCGGCCGAGCGGCACCTGTTCGGGGTAGCATCGCCGCCGTCGTGTGCGCGCAGACCCCGGAGATCCGCCTGGCCCGCCCCGAGGACCTCGCCACGGTCGTCGCCATCTACAACGCGACGATCCCGGGCCGGATGGCCACCGCGCAGCTCGTCCCCGTGACGGTGGAGGAGCGCCGGCCCTGGTTCGCGGCCCACACCCCCGACCGCCGCCCGATGTGGGTCGCCGAGGGACCGGACGGCGTCGTCGCGTGGGTCGGCCTCACCGACTTCCACGAGCGGGCCGCCTACGCCGCGACCGCCCAGATCAGCATCTACGTGGACGAGCGCGCCCGCGGGCAAGGGCTCGGCGGCCGCCTGCTGGACCACGCGATCGCGAACGCCCCCGCCGCAGGCGTCACGAGCCTCATCGGCCTCGTGTTCGCCGACAACGCACCGAGCCTCGGGCTGTTCGAAGGCCGCGGCTTCGAGCGCTGGGGCCACATGCCGAAGGTCGCCGACACGGACGGCGACCCGCGCGACCTCGTGTACGTCGGCCGCCACGTGTGACCCGCTGCCCCAGCGGTGGTCGGGTCTAGAGCCCCGGGCTGATGACGGCGGCCACGAGGCCGGCGATGATGCAGACGGCGACGAGCCAGGCGATTGCGCTTCCACTTTCGGCCATTGCTGTCGTAACGCGGGGGTCGTGGGGAAGTTGTGGTCTTCCTGCGGCGCTGCCTCAGGCGCGGTCGCGGGCGGTGAAGCCCGCCGCCTTGTGGGACCCGTCGCAGAACGGCTTGGTCGCGCTGTGGCCGCAACGGCACAGCGCGACCACGCCGTCGGCCGGCACGGCGAAGCTGCGGCCCTCCACGTCGACGATCCGAGCCGGACCGGTGACCTTGTACGGCCCGCCGTCGCGGACCTTGATGACGACCTCGTCCATGCCGTCAGTCTGCCAGGCGGGCAGCGGAACCCGAGGGCGCCCGCCGTACCCGCCCGGACCGCGCTCAGGCGGGCGCCCGACGGGTCTCCACGAGCGTCTTGAGCTGCGCCATGACGGACGGCGCCTGCTTGCCGAGGCGCTTGACGTCCCAGCGGTCCATGGTGATGAGCAGCATCGAGGACGTGGCGGTGACGGTGGCGTTGCGCTGCGCCTTCTCCAGGACGCCCATCTCGCCGATGATGTCGCCCGGACCGAGGTCGGCCAGGTGCTCGCCGCCGCGTTCGACCTTCGCCGTCCCCTCTTCGATGGCGAGGAGCTCGTAGGAGTAGTCGCCTTCCCGGACCAGCTCCTTGCCGGCAGGCACCGAGACCTCGGAGGCCAGCGTGGCGATGGTGTTCAGCGCGTCGTCGCCGAGACCGGCGAAGACGTCGATGCTCTTCAGGCGTGCTACGTCCACAGGTTTCTTCCTCCCAGAGTGTTGCGCGATCTTCCCCCAAATCATGACCGCTGTGGGGAAAGCTCGGCGTGCCCGACCTCACACGTCTCGCCGCCGTCGCCCCGGGACGACGAAGGGCCCCGCAGAGGCGGGGCCCTTCGACCGACGGCGTGTTCCGGCGTGCGGCGCTACTCGCCGTCCTTCGGCGCGTCGGCGGGGGCGTCGCCACCCTCGACGGCCGGCGGCGGCGCCTCGGCGTCCGACCCGGCGCCCACGGCGGCGGGCACCTTGGGCTGGATCACCGAGAGGGCGACGGGCGGGTCGACACCTTCCGGGGCCCGTTCGACGAGCACCGTGCCACCCGGGGTGAGCTCCGAGCGCAGGACGAAGTCCGCGAGCGGATCCTCGATGTAGCGCTGGATCGCACGACGGAGGGGACGGGCACCCATGGCGGGGTCCCAGCCCTTCTCGACGAGCAGGTCCTTGGCGTCCTCGGTGAGCTCGAGCTGCAGCTCCCGATCGGCCAGCGACTCCCGGATACGTCGCAGCAGCAGCTCGACGATCGTCTTGATCTCGTCCTTCTGCAGCTTGTGGAAGACGAGGACGTCGTCGATGCGGTTGAGGAACTCGGGGCGGAAGACCTTCTTCAGCTCGCCCATCACCCGGCCCTTCATGTCGTCGTAGGTCATGCCCTGCTCGTCGTCGCCGACGGAGAAGCCGAGCGGGGTGTTCCGCGCGATCTCCGAGGCACCGATGTTGGAGGTCATGATCACGATGGCGTGCCGGAAGTCCACCGTGCGGCCCTGGGAGTCGGTCAGGCGACCGTCCTCCAGGATCTGCAGGAGGATGTTGAAGACGTCCGGGTGGGCCTTCTCGATCTCGTCGAGGAGCAGCACGCTGTACGGCTTGCGGCGGACCGCCTCCGTGAGCTGGCCGCCCTCGTCGTACCCGATGTAGCCGGGGGGCGAGCCGACGAGCCGGGACACGGCGTGCTTCTCCATGTACTCCGACATGTCGATGCGGATCATGTTGTCCTCCTCGCCGAAGAGGAACTCGGCGAGGGTCCGGGCGAGCTCGGTCTTGCCGACGCCCGACGGCCCGAGGAACACGAAGGAGCCGGTCGGCCGCTTCGGGTCCTTCAGCCCGGCACGGGAGCGGCGGATCGCCTTCGAGATGACCTCGACCGCGGCGTGCTGCCCGATGACGCGCTTGTGCAGCTCGTCCTCCATGCGCATGAGCTTGGCCGTCTCGGCCTCGGTCAGCTTGAAGACGGGGATGCCGGTCCACATCGAGACGATGTCGGCGATCTCCTCCTCGCCGATAGACGGGCGCTCCTGGCCCTCGGCCTCGCCGGACTCCCACTGCTCCTCGAGCTCGCGCTTCTTGTTCGTGAGCTGGCGCTCCTTGTCGCGGAGGTTCGCGGCCTTCTCGAACTCCTGCGACTCGATCGCGTTCTCCTTCGCGCGACGGGTCTCCTCGATCTCCTCCTCGAGCTCCCGGTACACGGGCGGGGAGGTCATCGACTTGATGCGCATGCGCGACGCGGCCTCGTCGATGAGGTCGATGGCCTTGTCGGGCAGCTGCCGGTCCGCGATGTAGCGGTCGGCGAGCTCCGCCGAGGCCTCGAGCGCCTCGTCGGTGATCTCGATCTTGTGGTGCTGCTCGTAGCGGTCGCGCAGGCCCTTGAGGATCTGCACGGTCTCGTCGATCGAGGGCTGCTCCACGCGGATCTGCTGGAAGCGGCGCTCGAGCGCGGAGTCGCGCTCGAGGTACTTGCGGAACTCGTCGAGGGTCGTCGCGCCGATCGTCTGGAGCTCACCGCGCGCGAGCGCGGGCTTCAGGATCGAGGCGGCGTCGATCGCGCCCTCGGCGGCACCCGCGCCGACGAGGTTGTGGATCTCGTCGATGAACAGGATGATGTCGCCGCGCTGGGTGATCT
>JAOPZO010000305.1 GCA_025964065.1 Solirubrobacterales bacterium
CCGCCACGTCCTCGCGGCCCTGGCCGCGGCCCCCGTGCCCCTCCCGGCCGCGCTGCCGGACGAGGCCTGGCCCGCGGCCTGAGGTGCCGGCTCAGCTCAGCGCGGGCTTCTCCGGCGACTCGAAGCCGTTGAAGCGCGTGGCCTCCGGGATGGCCCGGGTGTCGTCGCCGACGCCGGGGCGCGGGGCGATCTCGAGGCCCGGGCGCTCGTCGTCGGGCACCGTGCCGCCGCCGTCGGGGTGGTCGCCCGTCGGCGTGCTGCCGTTGCTCGTCCCGTTCGTGAGCGCGGCGCGCTGCGCGTCGCGCTCGTCCCGGATCGCCTGGCGCTCGGCCGGGGTCGGATGCGGCACGTTCGCGGCGGCGTAGGACTCGTCCTCGTCGAGCGTCTCCTCCTGCAGCAGCGTGCGGGTGAGCGACTCGAGCTGCTCGCGGTGCTCCGTCAGGAGCATCGTCACGTCGTGATGCGCCTCGTCGACGATCCGGCGGACCTCATGGTCGATGAGCTCCTGAGTCGCCTGCGAGGAGCCCTCGGAGCCCGGCAGCAGCATGCCGTTCGGGTTCGAGGCCTCGACGGCGATCGGCCCGATGGCCTCGCTCATGCCCCAGCGCGTGACCATGCCGCGCGCGATGCCCGTGAGCTGCTGGATGTCCGACTCGGCGCCCGTGGTGATGTTGCCGTAGACGACCTCCTCGGCCACCCGGCCGCCCAGGGCGACGAGGATCTTCGAACGCAGGTACGCCTGGTCGTAGTTGAAGCGGTCGGCCTCCGGGGCGCTCATCGTCACGCCGAGCGACATGCCGCGCGGGATGATCGACACCTTGCGCACGGGGTCGGCGCCCGGGGTCATCATCCCGACGAGGGCGTGGCCGGCCTCGTGGTAGGCGGTGCGCTCGCGCTCCTCCTCGCTCATGACGACCTTGCGCTCCGCGCCGAGCACGACGCGCTCGAGCGCGTCGCCCAGGTCCTGCCGGTTCACGCGCTTGTGGCCGCGACGGGCGGCCAGCAGGGCCGCCTCGTTGATGAGGTTCGCGAGGTCCGCGCCGACCATGCCCGGGGTCGAGGAGGCGATGCCGGAGAGGTCGACCTCCTCCTCGAGCGGGACGGAGCGCGTGTGGACCTTCAGGATCGCCTCGCGGCCGACCTTGTCCGGCGGCTGGACGGTCACGCGGCGGTCGAAGCGGCCCGGGCGCAGGAGGGCCGAGTCGAGGACCTCCGGGCGGTTCGTGGCCGCGAGGACGATGACGCCGATCGACGGGTCGAAGCCGTCCATCTCCGTCAGGATCTGGTTCAGCGTCTGCTCGCGCTCGTCGTGGCCGCCCATGGCGTTGCCGCCGCCGCGGGCGCGGCCGATCGCGTCGAGCTCGTCGATGAAGATGATCGCGGGCGCGGCCTTCTTCGCCTGCTCGAACAGGTCGCGCACGCGGGAGGCGCCGACGCCGACGATCATCTCGATGAACTCGGCGGCGCTCGCGGTGAAGAACGCCGCGTCGGCCTCGCCGGCCATGGCGCGCGCCAGGAGCGTCTTGCCCGTGCCGGGAGGGCCCGAGAGCAGCACGCCCTTCGGGATCCGGGCGCCCAGCGACTTGTACTTGTCCGGGTTCTTGAGGAAGTCGACGATCTCCTTGAGCTCGTCCTCCGCCTCGTCGATGCCCGCGACGTCGTCGAACGTCGTGCGGAGCTGGTTCGAGTCCTGGTCGACCCGCTTGGCCTTCGACTTGCCGAAGCCGCCCATACCGCCGCCCGCGGCCGACGAGGCCGCCTTGCGGATGAAGTAGACGAAGACGCCGATGATCAGCAGGGTGGGCAGCAGCGAGATCAGGAAGCTCGCGAGCAGGGAGCGGCCCTGGATCGGGGAGGTCGCGTTGACCTCGACCTTCTCCGCCGTGAGCAGCGCGGAGAGCTGGTCGTCGTTCGCGAAGCTCGGGACCTCGGTCGTGAACTTGATGTTCGGCTCGGCCTCGCCGGGCGGGTCGAACTCGCGGCGGAACTCGCCCGAGATGGTGTCGCCCTTGGAGGCGATCTCCTTGACGTTGCCCGCGCGGACCTGCTCGACGAAGGTCGGCGTGTAGGAGATCTTCGTGGGGCGGTCACCGCCCGGGAGGAGCGTGGAGAGCCAGAAGTTCAGGCCGACGACGACCACGACCGCGATGAGGATCGGGCGCCAGCGCATCCCGCCCATGGGTCCCTTCGGGGTGTCGGGCTTCCCGCGCCCGTCGGCCGCCGGGTCCACCCGCCACGGCGTGCGGGCGGGCTCCTTCTTGCGCTCGGGGGACTTGCCGCGCCCGTCGTCGGCGGACAGCCGCGGCTCGTCGGACGGGCGGCGGTGGTCGTCGGAGGGCCGACGAGGGTCTTCTGCCATCACCCCAGGGTACCCGGGGACCTGAACCGGGCTTCAACGGCGCGCAGGTGCGCGTTCGGCCGCTCAGCCCGGGAAGGGGCGGGTGCGCACGTGCACGAGGCGCCCGCCGCGGACGGCGAGCTCCGCGTAGGCCGTGCTGCTCGTGTCGCCGTCGGGGCCGATCCGGGAGGTCCCGAGCGGGCCGCGACGCTCGCCGCCGGAGAGCAGCGCCTCCATCACGGCGGCCCGGTCGTTCCCCTCGGCGCCCGCCCGGCGGATCGCGTCGAGCACGAGCTGCATGGACTCGTAGCCGTAGAGCGCCCCGCTGCGCGGGGCCGTCCCGAACGCCTCGCGGTACCGGGTGACGAAGGTGCGGACGGCCGCGCGGGGCTCCAGGACGCCGGGGGGCGCGGTCAGGCGGGTGCGGGCCTGGGTGCCCGGCCGCAGCGCGGAGGCGAAGGCGGCCGTGGCGACGCCGTCGCCGCCGAAGAGCGGGAGCGCCGGGTTCGCGGCGTGCAGCGCGTCGAAGAACGGCGGCACCCAGGCGGCCATCGACCCCGTGTAGACGGCGCAGTCGGCGCGGCGCTCCAGGACGTCCGCCGCCTCGTCGCGCGGGTCGTCGCCGGGGCGCAGCACGTCCCGGCTCACGACCTCGAGCCCGGCCGTGGTCGCGGCGAGGTCCAGCGCGGTCGCGAGGCCGCGCCCGTCGACGTCCCGGTCCTCGAGCAGCTGCAGGCGCCGGCAGCCCTCGTCCTGCAGCGCGGCCATGAGCGCGCGGGACTGCACGAGGTCGTTCGGGACCGGGCGCACGAACGAGCGCTTCCCGGTCGGGTAGTACTTCTCGGGCTCGCCCTTGTCGGCGCTGACGGCACGCGTGAGCCCCTGGTAGCCGCTCGAGGGGCTGACCTGCGCGATGCCCGCGGCGTTGAGGATCGGCAGCGAGATCGCGGTGGCGCCCGACGGTCCGTCGCCGACGTAGGCGATCGCGCTGCGGTCGCGCGTGGCGCTGCGGGCGTTCTCCGCGGTCTGCTTCGGGTCCCAGCGCCCGGTCTTGGGCGTCGAGTCGTCGAGGACGGAGAGCTTGACGGTGAAGCCGCCGACCTTCCCGCCCGCGTCCCGCAGCGCGAGCCGCACCCCGTTCGACGTGGCCGTCGCGTCGGGGCCCGCGGGCCCCTGCAGCGGCAGGCTCGCGTAGACCGTGAGGGTCGTCGAGCCCGTGTCGGATGCCTTCTCGTCGGCGCGCTCGCACGCGCTCAGCCCGGTCCCGGCGGCCAGCAGGGCCGCCAGGGCCGCGATGCGACGCAGGCGCACGAGCGAGGGCGCGCCCCCGTCGGGGCGGTCAGGCGCTCCGGTTGCCCGGGAGCGTCGGCGCGACCATGCGGGCGGCGGCGCCGAGCAGGATGATCACGGTCGTGATCATGAAGGCGTCGAAGCCCTTGGTCCCGAGCGCCCAGAGGACGATCCAGAGGACGAGGCCGGCGGTGGTGGCTGCAACGAGACCCATGAGGCGTCGGAGTCTACAAGTCGAGGCCCGCGGCGAGCTCCGACACGAGCTCCCGCACGGCGCGCGCAGGGTCGTCCTGGTGCTCCGCCGCGGCGCGCACGAGACGTGAGCCGACGATGACGCCGTCCGCCCCCGCGTCGGCCGCCGCGCGCGCCTGCTCCGGGGTCGCGATGCCGAAGCCGAGCGCCACGGGGACGTCCGTGTGGGCCTTCGCGCGGGCGATGATCGGGCCGAAGGAGTCCTCGAGCGCGGCGCGCTCCCCCGTCGTGCCGGTCACGGAGACCGTGTAGAGGAAGCCGCGGGCGCGGGCGCCGATGCGGGCCAGGCGCTCGTCGGGTGAGGTCGGCGCCACGAGCGGCACGAGCGCGAGGCCCGCCGCGTCGCAGGCCTGCAGCACCGCGGGGGCCTCCTCGAGCGGGAGGTCGGGGACGATCAGGCCGCTCGCGCCCGCGTCCCGGAGTGCGGCGGTGAAGGCGTCGATCCCGCGCGCGTAGACGACGTTGGCGTAGAGCATGACGACGACCGGCATGCGCTCCGCGAGCCCCTCGCAGACGCCGAGGACGCCGTCGAGGGTGGCGCCCGAGCGCAGTGCCCGGGTGCCCGCGGCCTGGATGACCGGGCCGTCGGCGAGCGGGTCGGAGTACGGCACGCCGAGCTCGACGAGGTCCGCGCCCCCGTCCGCGTACGCGTGGCCGATCGCGAGCGAGCCCGCGATGTCCGGGAAGCCGCCCATGAGGTAGGGCATGAGCGCCGCGCGGCGCCCGGGCCTCCTGAACGCGGCGGCGATGCGGTCGGCGCCCGCGACCGTTCCCGGGGCGCTCACAGCTCCTCCGCGCCGAGCATCTCGAGCACCTGGGCGAGGTCCTTGTCGCCGCGGCCGCTGAGGCACAGCAGGTCGAGCGTGCTCTCCGAGGGCTCCTCGAGGACGTGGTGGAAGGCGTGGGCCGTCTCGAGCGCGGGAATCAGCCCCTCGAGCCTCGTGACGAGCGAGAAGGCGCGCAGGGCGTCGGCGTCGGAGACCGCGACGTACGTCGCGCGCCCCGAGTCGCGCAGCCAGGCGTGCTCGGGCCCGGCGCCGGGATAGTCGAGGCCCGCGGAGATCGAGTGGGCCTCGATGATCTGGCCGTCCGCGTCCTGCATGATCGCGCTCATCGAGCCGTGCAGGATGCCCGCGCGGTTGCCCGCGGTGAGCGGCGCCCCGTGCCTGCCCGAGGCGATCCCCTCCCCCGCGGCCTCGACCCCGACGAGCTGCACGTCGGCGTCCGGGACGAACGCGGCGAAGATGCCCATGGCGTTCGAGCCGCCCCCGACGCAGGCCACCACGCGGTCGGGCAGGCGCCCCTCGCGCTCGAGCAGCTGCGCGCGGGCCTCGTCGCCGATGATGCGCTGGAGGTCTCGCACGAGCGCCGGGTACGGCGCCGGGCCCACGACGGAGCCGATGATGTAGTGGGTGTCCCCCACGTTCGTGACCCAGTCGCGGATCGCCTCGCTCGTGGCGTCCTTCAGCGTGCCGCTGCCCGCCTCGACCGGGGAGACGCGCGCGCCGAGGAGCTCCATGCGCTGCACGTTCGGCTTCTGCCGGCGGGTGTCCTCGACGCCCATGTAGACGATGCACTCGAGCCCGAGGAGCGCGCAGGCCGTGGCCGTCGCGACGCCGTGCTGGCCCGCCCCGGTCTCCGCGATGATCCGCGTCTTCCCCATGCGCCTGGCGAGCAGCGCCTGGCCGAGCGCGTTGTTGATCTTGTGCGAGCCCGTGTGGTTCAGATCCTCGCGCTTGAGGTACAGCGGGCGGCCCGCGTGCTCGGAGAGCCGGCGGGCGAGGTAGAGCGGCGAGGGCCGGCCCGCGAAGTCGCGGAGCAGCTCGGCGAGCTCGCTCGTGTAGGCGGGGTCGGCGAGCGCGGCCGCCCAGGCGACCTCGAGCTCGGCGAGGGCGGGCATCAGGGTCTCGGGGACGTACTGGCCCCCGTAGGGCCCGAAGCGGTGGGTGATGGTGCTCTCGGTCGTCATGCCTCGACCTCCAGCTCGGCCTCGTCGTCCGCGGTGGCGCGAACCGCGGCGACGAACGCCTCCACCTTGTCGTGGTCCTTCACCCCGGGCGAGGCCTCGACCCCGCTCGAGACGTCGACGGCCCACGGCGAGGTCTGCTCGATGCCCCGGGCGACGTTCTCCGGGACCAGGCCGCCCGCGAGCCACAGCGGGAGGTCCGAGCGGCGCTCGCGGGCGAGCCCCCAGTCGAACGTGTCCCCCGTGCCGCCGGGCTCCCCCTCGCGGTATGCGTCGAGGAGGTGCCCGTCGACGTTGCGGAAGGCGTCGATGGCCTGCACGTCGGCGCGGGCGCGCACGCGGGCGGCCTTCACGACCTTCACACCGGCCCGGCGGGCGACGGCCTCGCAGAACGACGGGCCCTCGTCGCCGTGGAGCTGGACCCAGCCGAGGCCGACGACCTCGGCGGTCCCGACGACCTCCTCGAGGGTCGCGTTCACGAAGACGCCGACGAGCTCGACGCGACGCCGCAGCGGGCGCGCGAGGTCGATGCCCGCCTCGACGGAGACCGCGCGCGGCGAGCCGGGCCAGAAGACCATCCCGAGCGCCCAGGCCCCGGCCTCGACGGCGTGCTCGCCGTCCTCGGCGTTCGTGATGCCACAGATCTTGATGCGGGGCGCGCGGGACACGCCTCGCATCGTAGAGCGGGCGCCCGCTCCGTCAGCCCCCGGGCGCGGCGGCGGGCTGCGCGCGCAGCTCGACCTCGAGCGTGCGCTTCCGGCCGTCGCGCAGGAGCTCGACCGGCACGCGCGCCCCGGGCTCCTGCGCCTGCACCACCGCGGCGAGGTCCTCCGACGTGCGGATCTCCCGGCCCGCGACCCGCTGGATGACGTCGCCGCCCAGCTCGATCGCCGAGCCGTCCTCGAGCTGCGCGGTCAGCGAGCCGGCCCGGATGCCCGCGGCCTCGGCCGGGCTCCCCTGCTGCACGCTCTGCACGAGCACCCCACGGTCGGCGGGCAGGTTCGCGGCGGCGAGCGAGCCGTCGATGGTGAGCGAGGTGATGCCGAGGTACGCGCGCTGGACCTTCCCGTCCCGCTTGAGCGCCGGGAGGATCTGCTTCGCGGTGTCGATGGGCACCGCGAACCCGATGCCGACGCTGCCGCCGCCGGCCGAGCCCGTCTCGATCTGGGAGTTGATGCCGATGACCTTGCCCGTCGCGTCGATGAGCGGCCCGCCCGAGTTGCCCGGGTTGATCGCGGCGTCCGTCTGGATGACGTTCGAGATCTTGAAGTCGTTCGGGGCCGTGATCTGGCGCTGCAGCGCGGAGACGACGCCCGTGGTGAGCGTGCGGTCGAGCCCGAACGGGTTGCCGATCGCGATGACGGGATCGCCCACCTGCACGTCCTTCGCCGAGCCGAGCGCGAGCGGCTGGAGCGCAAGGCCGTCGGGGTCGATGCGCAGCAGCGCGAGGTCCGAGGAGGTGTCGCGGCCGACCACGCGCGCGTCGACGGTCTTCTTGTCCGCGAGCTGCACCGTGACCTTCACGGCGCCCTCGATGACGTGCGCGTTCGTGAGGATGTTGCCCGCCTCGTCGATGACGAAGCCCGAGCCGGTCGCGGTGCCCCGCCGCGCCTGGGGCTCCCCGAAGTCGAACGGCGAGGGCTCCGCCGCCGTCTGCACGACGTCCGCCCGGATGAAGACCACCCCGGGCGAGTCGCGCCTGTAGAGATCGCGCGCGGTGAGCGCCCCGCCGGCGCGGACGGTGCTGCGGCCGACCATGGGCGCCTGCTGCACCACCGTGGTGGTCCGCGAGGTCGCGCCGAGGTCGAGCAGCGCGACGGCGCCCGCCACCACCCCGCCACCCAGGAGGGCCGAGAGGACGGCGACGGGGATGACGTTCCGTGTCGACATGCGATGCGCAGCGTCGGGCACGCAGGTGAAGGCCCGCTCGCGGGAACCTAAAGCGCAGCTGAACGCGCACGGCCGCTGGAGCGGCCGCGGCGCTCAGGGCTCGAGCGCGGTGCTGCCGTCCTGCCCGCCCGTGAGCTCTCGGAGCGCGTCCTCGGGAACCGGCGCGCGCATGAGGCTCTCGCCGATGAGGACGGCGTCGACGCCGACCCGCTCGAGCTCCTCGAGCTGCTCGCGCGTGTGGAACCCGGACTCCGAGACGACGGTCTTGCCCGCCGGGACGTCCGTGAGCAGCTCGTACGTCCGCCCCACGTCGACGGAGAAGTCCGTGAGGTCACGGTTGTTGATGCCGATGACGTCCGCGTCGAGCCCCTCGAGCGCGCGCGTCAGCTCCTCCTCGTCGTGCACCTCGACGAGGACGTCGAGGTCGAGGTCGAGCGCCTCGCGGAACATGAGCGCGAGGTCCTCGTCGTCGAGCGCCGCGACGATCAGGAGGATCGCGTCCGCGCCCCAGGCCGCCGACTCGTACACCTGGTAGGGGTCGACGATGAAGTCCTTGCGCAGGATGGGCAGCCGGCAGGCGTCCTGCGCGGCGCGCAGGTCGTCGAGCGAGCCGGCGAAGTGCGGGCCCTCCGTGAGGATGGAGAGCGCCGCCGCGCCCCCACGCTCGTAGGCCGTGACGATCTCCTCGACGCTCGCGCCGTCCCGGATCGCGCCCGCGGAGGGCGAGCGGCGCTTGTGCTCGGCGATGACCGAGATGCCCGGGCGCGTGAGCGCCTCGGAGAAGGGGCGGTCGTCGCCGCGGGCGGCGATGTGGCGCTCGAGCTCGGCCAGGGACACCTCCTTGCGGCGGCGCTTCGCCTCCCGGCGGCTTGATTCGACGATGCGCTCGAGGACGTTCACGCGGCGAGCTCCTGCGAGAGGGTGACGTAGCGGTCGAGGGCGTCGGCGGCGTGGCCGGCGTCCACGGACTCCTGGGCCGCGGCGACGCCCGCGGCGAGGTCGTCCGCACGCCCCGCCGCGTAGATCGCGGCGCCCGCGTTGAGGACGGCGATGTCGCGGTGCGGCCCCGGCTCCCCCTCGAGGATGCGACGGGTGACGCGCGCGTTCTCCCGCGGGGTCCCGCCGGTCAGCGCGCCCGGCGCCGCCTCGGGCAGTCCCGCGTCGGCGGCCGTCACGGAGTAGCGCCGGACGTCGGTGCCGTTGACCTCGACGACCTGCGTCGCGGCGGACGTGCTCATCTCGTCCAGTCCATCTTCGCCCGACACTACCAGCGCGCGGTCGCAACCAAGGCGCGCGAGGGACTGCGCCATGACCTCGACCATGCCGGGGTCGGAGACGCCGATGAGCTGCCGCCGGGCGCCCGCGGGGTTCGTCAGGGGCCCCAGGACGTTGAAGATCGTGCGCACGGCGAGCTCGCGGCGCACGGGCATGACCCAGCGCATCGCCGCGTGGTGCGCGGGGGCGAACATGAAGCCGAAGCCCGTGGCGTCGACGCACCGGCCGACGGCCTCGGCGTCGAGATCGATCCGGGCACCGAGCGCCTCGAGGACGTCGGCGGAGCCGCTCGAGCTCGTGGCGGAGCGGTTGCCGTGCTTGGCCACCGCGCAGCCCGCGCCCGCCGCGATGAGCGCCGCGGTCGTCGAGACGTTGAAGGTCGGGCGGCCGCCGCCCGTGCCCGCGGTGTCCACGAGGTCCCCGCGGGTGCTGGTGACGGGGGTCGCGAGGTCGCGCATGGTCCGGGCGAGGCCCGCGATCTCCGCCGCGGTCTCCCCCTTCGTGCGGAGCGCGATCAGGAAGGCGGCGATCTGCGCCTCGGAGGCGTTGCCGGCCATGATCTCGGCCAGCACGGCACCCGCCTGCTCTTCCGAGAGGTCCGAGCGGGAGGCGAGCGAATCGATCGCCTGGGTCAGGACCTCGAGCGGCATGCGGCGGGCGAGATCCTACCCGGGACCCCGCCCACCTTGCGTCCGGCTCGGCTCAAGTGCCCTTGACGTTCGTGCCGAACGGCCCGAAGCGCTTCCAGGCCGAGTCCTTCTTCGCCGGCATGACGAGGAAGATGATCGGCCCGAGGACGAACAGGATCAGGCCGGCCGCGAGGCCGGGCTTCTCCGTGTAGCCCTTGCGCTCGGAGAGGTACGCCGACGCGATGGCGCAGAAGAGCCAGGCGAACAGCAGGTAGAGCGCCGTGGCGCCCAGGAGTGCGAGAGGGAAGATCATGTTCCGAGGTAGGCCTTCTGCACGTCGGGGTTCTCGCGCAGGGACGCCGAGTCATCGGCGAGCGCGACGGATCCGGTCTCCAGCACGTAGGCGCGGTCGGACACGCCGAGGCCGTAGTTCGCGTTCTGCTCGACCAGGAGGATCGTCATGCCCTGCTTGTTGATCTCCGTGATCGTCTCGTAGATGCGGTCCACGAGGATCGGGGCGATGCCCATCGAGGGCTCGTCCAGCAGCAGGAGCTTCGGCTTGGCCATGAGCGCCCGGCCGATGGCGAGCATCTGCTGCTCGCCGCCGGACATCGTGCCGGCCTTCTGCTTCTCCCGCTCCTTCAGGCGCGGGAAGAGGTCGAAGATGCGGTCCATGTCCGAGGCCATCTCGGCCTTGTCGCTGCGCAGGTAGGCGCCGAGGTCCAGGTTCTCCCGCACCGTCATGCGCTGGAAGCACTTGCGGCCCTCGGGGGACTGGGCGATGCCCTTGGCCACGATCTCCTGCGCCGGCGTGCCCGCGATCTCCTCCCCCATGAACTTGATGGAGCCGGAGCGCGGCGGCGTGAGCCCCGAGATGGAGCGGAGCGTCGTCGACTTCCCGGCGCCGTTCGAGCCGATGAGGGTGACGATCTCCCCCTCCTCGACCGTGAGCGAGATGCTCTTCAGCGCCTGGATGTTGCCGTAGTACGTCTTGATGTCGTCGACTTCGAGGAGCGGCATCAGCCCTGCTTTCCGAGGTAGGCCTCGACGACGGCCGGGTTGGCGCGGACGGCGACGGGGTCGCCCTCGGCGATCTTCGTTCCGTGGTCGAGGACGGTGACCCGCTCCGAGACGCCCATGACGACCTTCATGTCGTGCTCGATGAGCAGGATGGAGAGGTCGCGCTCGTCGCGCAGCTTGCGCATGAGGTCCGTGAGCCGGTCGGACTCGTTCGGATTCATGCCCGCGGTGGGCTCGTCGAGGAGCAGCAGCTTGGGCTCCGAGGCCAGCGCGCGGGCGATCTCGACACGGCGCTGGTCGCCGTAGGAGAGGTTGATCGCGAGCTGGTCGAACGAGGACTCCGGCATCCCGACGAACGCGAGGATCTCGCGGCCGACCTCGCGGACGCGCACCTCCTCTCTGCGGACCGCGGGCGTGCGGACGATGGAGCCGATGATCCCGGCCTTCATCCGCGCGTGCTGGCCGACGAGGACGTTCTCGAGCGCCGTCATGGTGCCGAAGAGCCGGATGTTCTGGAACGTCCGGGCCACGCCCATCCTCGTGATGATGTCCGGGCGGGTGCCCGTGACGTCCTTCCCGAGGAACGAGATGCGCCCGACCGACGGCTTGTACAGCCCCGTCAGCATGTTGAAGAACGTCGTCTTGCCGGCGCCGTTCGGCCCGATGACCGAGACGATCGAGTTGTGGGGGATGGAGAACGAGACGTCCGACACCGCGGTGAGGCCGCCGAAGATCTTCGACACCCCCACGCAGGTCAGGAGCTCGGCCCGGGAGTCGATGTGCCCCCGCTCGGCCTTGTCCGGGGACACGCTTCCGCCGGTCACTTGTTCACCTCGAAGGTGCTCTCGCCCGTGCCGACGCCCTCGGTCAGCTCGATCTGCCGTCGCTTCTCGGGGAGCAGGCCCTCTGGGCGCAGCACCATCACGATCAGCAGCAGGAAGCCGAAGATGCCGAAGCCGAGATCGGTGAGCTCGAAGTCGAGCCCCACCTTCTCGGGCACCGTCCGCAGGACGTCGGGGATGAGGTAGGAGTTGATGAAGGACAACAGCAGCGCGCCGAACACGACGCCCCAGACCGAGCCGAGCCCGCCCAGGATGATCATGGCCAGCACGAAGATGGAGAAGGAGAAGGCGAACTGGTCCGCGTTCACCGTGTTCAGGTACGAGGCCTGGAAGGCGCCGGAGACGCCGCCGATGGCCGCGCCGACCGCGTAGGCCGCGAGCTTCGTCTTCACGAGCGGGACGCCCATGGAGGCGGCCGCGACCTCGTCCTCGCGGATGGCGATCCACGCACGCCCGAGCCGCGAGTCGCGCAGGCGGATCACGACGAACAGCGTGATGAACACCAGCGCGAGCACGAGCCAGTACCAGGGCCGCAGGTTGAGCTGCGTGAACTGGTCGAGGAAGGGGAGCTGCACCTGGTCGACCGGGGTGATCCCCTGGCGACCGGCGGTGAGCTTCGCGTCACCGAACGGCAGCGAGATCTGGTCCCCGTTGACGGCGAACACGCGGATGATCTCGCCGAAGGCGAGCGTCACGATCGCGATGTAGTCGCCGCGGAGGCGCAGGGTCGGGAGGCCGATGAGGACCCCGCCGATCATGCAGAGCACCATGGAGACCACGAGGACGATCAGGAAGTTGGCGTGGATGCCGGGGAGGTTCAGCACGAACCCGGAGACCGCGATGTGGACGTTCGCGTCGACGAAGAAGCCCGACGCGAACCACCCGACCGCGTAGGCCCCGATCGCGAAGAACGCGACGTAGCCCAGGTCGAGGAGGCCGGCGAAGCCGACCACCACGTTCAGGCCCAGGGCCATGATCACGAACGCCAGGGCGATGATGATGTCGCTCAGGAAGCTCGAGATCGGGTCCATCAGGAACGGCAGGACGATCGCGAAGACGGCGAGCGCCAGGAACAGCGCCTTGCTCACCTTGGGCGGGATGCCGCCCTCGAGCGAGTAGCGCTTGGGCTGGGGGGTGCTCTGTGCAGGACTCGCGATGGCCATCAGCCCGCCTCCCTCGTCTCTTCTCCGATGAGCCCCTGGGGCCGGAACACCATCACCAGCACGAGGTAGCTGAACACGATCGCGGGCGTCCACTCGGAGCCGATGCGGTTGTCCGAGATCTGCTGGATGATCCCGATGATCAGGCCGCCGAGGACGGCGCCCTTGAGGTTGCCGATGCCGCCCATGACCGCCGCGGTGAAGGCGATCAGCCCTGCGGTGAAGCCCATGTTGAAGCGGACCGTCAGGTTGTACAACGCGTAGATCAGGCCGGCAGCGCCGGCCATCAAGCCGCCGAGCAGGAAGGTGAGGCTGATGGTCCGGTCGACGTTGATGCCCATCAGGCGCGCCGCATCAGGGTCCTGCGCGGTCGCGCGCATCGCCTTGCCGTACTTGGTGGAGCCGACGAACCAGAGCAGGCCG
>JAOPZO010000309.1 GCA_025964065.1 Solirubrobacterales bacterium
CGGCTCGGGCTCGGGCTCGGGCTCGGCGGGCGCGGCGGGATGCTCCACGGCCCAGGCCTCCTCGGCCTCGAGCTCCGCCTCCTCGTAGGCGAGCTCCTCCTCCCGCGCGGTCTCGTGCGTGGCCTCACCGACCGGCGTGCGCGCGTCGGCGACCTCGAGCGCGTCCTCGCGCTCGATGGGGCCGAAGGCCTCGTGCTCGAGCTTCGCGACGTCGGAGGGATCGGCTCCGTGCCGGCGCTTGAGCTCGAGGTGCTGGCGGATGGCGTCATCGAGCAGTCCCATCCCCGGGGACTGTAACGGCTGGCGTGCCTTCAGCCCGACGGGACCCGTGCAGCGCGGACCGTGCGGTCCTTGCCCGAGCGCTTCGCCTCGTAGAGCGCGGTGTCCGCCGCCTCCACGAGGTGGCGGGCGTCCCCGGCCGACTCGGGGTGGGTCGCCGCGCCGAAGCTCGCGGTCACCCGCAGCGCCCCGCCGCCGGGCAGGGGCAGCACGAGCCCCCCGATCTCCGTCCGCACGCGCTCGGCGAGGTTGAAGGCGCCCTCGAGGTCCGTGCTCGGCAGGAGCATCGCGAGCTCCTCGCCGCCGTAGCGGGCGGGGGTGTCGACCTCGCGGGAGGACGCGCGCACGATCCGCCCGACCTCGCGCAGCACCGTGTCCCCCATCTGGTGGCCATGCGTGTCGTTGACCTTCTTGAAGTCGTCGATGTCGATCATCACGAGCGCCAGCGGCGAGCCGAAGCGGCGGGAGCGCTCGACCTCGGTCAGGAGCGTCTCCTGGAACCGGCGCCGGTTCGCGAGGCCCGTCAGCTCGTCCGTCACGGCCTGCCGTTCGACGGTCTCGTGCAGCCCGACGTTCTCGATCGACACCGCCGCCTGGCGCGCGAGGTACTCGAAGAGGTCGCGCTCGGCCGGGGAGAACGGGCGCCCGGCGCGCGCGACGGACACGACGCCGGTGAGCGACCCCTCGCCCTTCACGGAGCGGAGCGGGTGGGCGAGCGCGCTGACGCCGTCGCGGTCGACCTCGGCGGGCTGGTCCGTCGCGAGCGCGTCGGCCTCCGCGGCCCAGATCGTGAGCTCGAGCCCCTCGAGGCTCCCGGCCTCGGCGACCTTCCGCAGCGGCGCCTCGGGCGCGTCGCGGAGCCCGGCCCGGCCGCCCGTCGCGCCCGCGCCGTCGAGCGCGGTGCGCAGGACGATCTCGAGCAGGCCGTCCCGGTCGAGGTTCGCGGCGAACGTCTCGCCGATGCGCCGCATCGCCCCCGCGAGCCGCGCCTGCTCGGCCGAGAGGTCCTCCAGCCGCTGCTCGAGCTCGGCCGACATGCGGTTGAACTCCTCGCCGAGCGCCGCGAACTCGTCGCGGCCCTCCGTCGGCACCTTCGCGGAGAAGTCGCCGCTGCCGAGCCGCCGCGCCGCCACCAGGAAGCCGCCGATCTGCCGCTGCAGCGAGCGGGAGACGAGCACCGCGAACGTGAACGCGAGCACGAAGAAGCCGAGCAGGATGCCCGCCGCGAAGAGCCGCGAGCGCCGGATGTCCTCCGAGACCGCCTCCGACGGCGACAGCACGCTCACCGACGCGCGGCTCCCCGCGAACGAGGTGACCCGGAACGAGGAGACGCGGAACGGGCGGCCGTCGAGCTCGACGTCGCCGCGCCCCTCCGCCGGGAGCCGCACCCGTGCCGCGCTCGGCCGCGTCGTCGCGAGCGTGCGCCCGTCCCGGCGCACCACGACGTCGATGCCCGTCACGCGCTTCACCTCCTCGACGTACGCCCTGGGCCCCTGGGCGCTCACCTGCACGGCCCCGAACGACCGCCCCGTGGCGCTCTGCAGCCGGCGCGAGACCGGGAAGACCGCGCTGCGCGACCCGACGTCGACCCGCGGGCGCCCACCCTCGGGGCCGATGACGATGCGCTTCAGGCCGAGCGGCCGCAGCAGCGCCTCGGCCCGCTCCCGGGCCTCGCCGACCCGCCCCGTCTGCAGCGCGGTGGCGAGCGCAGGGTCACGCCCGAGCGCTTCGGCGCCGCGTCCGGCCGCCACGCGCGCCTCCTCGAAGAGGATCACCGCCGTCGCCTGGCGCGCGCCCACTCCGGCGTCCGCCTTCCCGTTCTCGTTGTCCGCGATGAGCCGGAACAGCACGAAGGTCAGCGAGACCATCGGGACGATGACGATCAGGACGAAGAACAGCGAGAGGCGTGTGCGGAAGCTCATTCGGTGACGGCTCGCCGCGAAGCGTAACCGCGGGGGGAGCGTCTACACTGCTGGACGTCGCGGGGCTGTAGCTCAGCTGGGAGAGCGCCGCCTTCGCATGGCGGAGGTCAGGGGTTCGAGCCCCCTCAGCTCCACTCGCGGCACGAGGCCTCCGCCACCCGGCGGGGGCCTCGCTGCTTCCGGCCCTCGGCCACCCCGGGCACGGGTAGGTTCGGCGGGTGCCCTCGCTCCAGACGCCCGTCGGCCTCGTGGCCGTCTACACCGTCCAGGACGGGTGGCGCGCGTCCGTGCAGCAGGGCGCGGACCTCCGGAGCACCCGCGTGACCTACGCCTCCCCGCGCGCCGCGCTGCTCGCGGTCTCGCGCGCGCCGGCCGACACCCCGTGGCTCGTCGAGCTCGAGGCGCTCGCGGTCGGCGAGCCCGCCGCACCCCGGGCCTCCTAGCCCTCGAGCGCCGCCATCCGCGTGAGCACGCGGTCCTGGAAGGCCGCCACGAGCCGCAGCGCCGAGACGTACTGCTCGCCCGCCAGCTCGTCGTCCGCACCGATGCGGCGCCGGGCGTTGTCCGCCGCCACCGCCATGAAGTCGCGCGCCATCACACGCGTCTGGACGGGCCGCGAGAGGCAGGCCGCCACGTAGTCGGCGTGCTGCTCCCACTCCTCGGTCGAGCCGGTCTGCGCGGCCAGCTCGCACGCCTTCGCGCACAGGAAGACCGTCGTGTCGAGCAGGTTCGCCGCGGTGATCGCTGCGGCGAGCGGGTCCGTGTCGTCGCCCATCCGCGTTCACGGTAGGAGATGCCCGACCCGGGCGTCGCGACACCCGGCGCCCCCGCCGACCGGCTTCTGCTTCAAGCTCTGCGCACATGCGGCGCGCGGCCCAGTGGGTCTACTCCTTCTGGTGGGGCGACGGCCTGGCCGACGACGTCCCGGCGCTCACGTACTACCTCGTGCTCTCCGTCGCCCCGTTCGCCCTCGGCCTCGCGGCCGTCGAGGCGCTCCTGCTGAAGGACTACGTCTCGGCCGTCGAGGTCGCCGAGCAGGTGAACCGCTACCTCCCCGACGAGGTGCACTCCGACGTGACGCAGCTCATCACGGGGACCCGGAGCAGCTCGCCCTACCTCCTCGCGCTCGCCATCGTCGCGATGCTCTGGACGAGCTCCGGGGCCATCGGGGTCGTCGAGCGGGTCGTCTCGCGCATCCTCGGCGGCGCCCGGCACAACATCGTCTTCGGGCGGCTGCGGAACATGGCGCTCGGGGCGCTCGTCGCGGCGCTCGTCATCGCCGCGGCCGGCAGCGCGACCGTCGTGCAGGGCCTCACCGACGTGCTCGGGGTCGCCAACGCGCTTCCGAGCGAGCTCATCCTGCTGCTGAACGCCGCGGGCGCCGTCGTGCTGCTCGCGATCATCTACCGCACCGCGCCGCTGCAGCACCTGCACTGGAGCTCGGCGCTCCTCGGCGCGCTGCCCGCCGGCCTGGCGATCCAGGTCATCCCGAACCTCGTCGGCGTGTACGTCGCGAACGCGGGCGGCTTCGCGGCGGTCCGGGTGTTCCTCGTGCTCGCCGCGGTGCTCATCGGCCTGTACTCCATGGCCACCGTGCTGGTGGTCGGCGCGGGGCTCGCCGCCCGCCGCGAGAAGGCGCTCACCTAGCGCGGGGACTGCGCGTGGGAGGTCGCCCGGCGGACGTCGCAGGCGAACCGGGAGCTCGGCGTG
>JAOPZO010000357.1 GCA_025964065.1 Solirubrobacterales bacterium
GGCGGCCCTCCGCTGCCGGCGGGCGACCTTCCCCGCCGGCAGCTTGCGTGCTTCCCGCCTGGGGGCGGGCCTCGAACACGATGTTGAACGGGGTCTCGGCCGCGCGGCCCACACGGGCGAACCCGCCCGCGTGGAGCACCTCGGCGAGCCGGTGCCCACCGGCCTGCCCGCCGAGCCCGCGCCCCGCTCTCGGGTGCTCGTGCGGTCGGCGAGCTCCGCGGGGGCCCGGTGCGGTCCGGGGGGCAGGCCGCCGAGGCTCCCTCGGGTGCGTCAGGCGGGCGTCACGCGAGCGTCGAAGGCGGCGTCACACCATCGCCAGCGACTCCATGAGCGCCTGGGCCATCATCTCCAGCCCGAGGTCGAGCTCCGCCTCCGTGATGGTGAGCGGCGGCGCGATGCGGAACACGCCGCCCATCCCCGGCATCTGCACGATGTTCATGTGCAGCCCGAGCTCGTAGCAGCGCTCGGTCACCCGGGCGCCAAGGGCGTCGGCGGGCTCCTTGGTCTCGCGGTCGAGCACGAGCTCGATGCCCTGCATCAGCCCGCGACCGCGCACGTCGCCGATGCACTCGTGCTGCTCCCGGAGGTCCAGGAGCGCCGCGCGCATCCGGTCGCCGAGCACCCGTGAGCGCTCGCACAGGTCCTCCCGAGCGAGCACGTCGAGCACCGTGAGCCCGACCGCCGCCGGCAGCGGATCGGAGACGTGGGTGGTGAAGAAGAGGAAGTCGCGCTCGTGGCAGCGCTCCTCGATCTCCGCGCTCGTGATGACCGCGGAGAGCGGCAGCCCCGCGCCGAGCGTCTTGGACAGCGTGAGGATGTCCGGCACGACCCCGTCGCGCTCGAACGCGTACATCGCGCCGGTGCGGCCGAGCGCGGTCTGCGCCTCGTCGAGGATCAGGAGCATCCCGCGCTCCCGGCACTTCTCCGAGAGCGCCGCCATGTAGCCCAGCGGCAGCTCGATGATCCCGCCCGAGCTGAGGATGGGCTCGACGAGGCACGCGGCGAGCGCACCGCTCGACTGGCGGTCGACGAGCTCCCAGGCGTGGTCGAGCTCTGCCCGCCAGTCGTGCACGCCGTCGCGCTCGAAGCGCGTCCGGTACGCGTTGGGCGCCGGGATCGCGATGTTGCCGACCATCGCCGGGCCGTAGCCACGGCGGCCGTGGCTGTACGTCGCGCCCGAGGCGCCGGAGGTCATCCCGTGCCACGACTGGCTGAAGGAGACGACCTCGTAGCCGCCCGTGTAGAGCTTCGCGAGCTTGAGCGCCGCCTCGTTGGCCTCCGCGCCCGTGCTCAGCAGCATCGCCTTCTCGAGCGGGTCCGGGAGCGTCTCGGCGAGGCGCCGCGCGAGGTCGACGACCGGCCGGCTGAGCATCCCGCTGAAGAGGTGGTCGAGCGTGCTCGAGGCGTGGTGGATCGTCGCGACGACGTCGGGGTGCGAGTGGCCGAGGATCGCGCTCATCTGGCCCGAGGTGAAGTCGAGGATCGCGCGGCCGTCGGCGTCGAAGACGTAGGAGCCGGCGGCCCGCTCGATGACCCCCGGGACCCACGTGCCGCCGTAGCGCACCAGGTAGCGGTCGGCATCGGTCCAGAAGTTCGCGTCGTCGCTCATGGGTCGGGAGTCTGGCGGGCCGCGTCCCAGAGACCAAGCGCTTCGGATGAATGGCTTTCGGAGTTGCGTCTCGGCGGCGACTCGTGGAAGGTGCTCGGACGTGGACCACCGCGACATGGACCTGCGGCGAGCTGCGCTGGACCGCGCGCGTCTCCTGTCGACGCGGTACGACGACATCGTGCCGGTGAACGCGCTCCGCGAAGGTTTCCGCTTCGAGGGTGAGCAGGTGAGCTTCGGCTCGTTCTTCAGCGGCATCTTCCGACCGAAGCAGTGCCGCGGTCCGGCGGCGCTGTCGATCGTCACTGCTCCGCCCAAGCACGCCCGGGACGCTCCCTATGACGACGGCTTCGATGCGCGGACGGAGCGCTTCGTCTACCACTACCGAACGGCGAAGACCGACACGGCCGACGCCAGGCTGGCGGCCGCGCGAGACAATGCCGCGCTGTCGGCAGCCGGAAGGCTCGCCGTTCCGCTCATCCACTTCCATGGTGTCGCTCCGGGCCAGTACAGCCCCCTGGCCCCGGTCTTCGTCACTCGCGATGATCCCGACAAGCGGGTCGTTGAGCTCGAAGCAGCGCTTCCGGTGGCAGACACCTCCGACGAGGGACTGGTGTCGCCGCCGGACATTCGGCGGTACGCGACGAGACAGGCAGTGGTCCGGCTTCACCAGCACCAGTTCCGCCGCACGGTGCTTCGCGCCTACCGCAGCCGCTGCGCGGTGTGCTCACTGCGCGAGGCGGTGCTCCTCGAAGCCGCACACATCACCGAGGACGGCGCGGCACTTGGCCATGCGGTGGTGTCGAACGGTATCTCGCTTTGTGCCATTCACCACCTCGCGTACGACAGGAACCTCCTGGGCATCGCGCCCGACGGTGTCGTCCACATCGCGCACCGGCTCTTGAACGAGATCGACGGGCCCATGCTCCGTGTCGGACTCCAGGGGTTCCACGGTGCTGCGCTCGATCAGCCACGGCGCGCGGACGAACGGCCGGACCCCGAGCGTCTCGATGAGCGCTTCGAGCGGTTTCGTCAAGCGGCCTGACCTCCGGGCTGCCGTTGTGGCGGCGCAAGGACCCGTGGCCTGGCAGCAGCGACGCCGTCGCCGATCGCGCCGACCGCATCAGCGCCACGC
>JAOPZO010000165.1 GCA_025964065.1 Solirubrobacterales bacterium
GCGCCTCGGCGGGCGCCGCGTCGCTGCGGGTGACGCGGGACCGCCGGCTCGTCGCCGCGCCGCACTCGGCGAGGAAGAGCCGGACGCGCTCCATGACCTCGTGGTGCGCCTCGCCCTCACGGGCGCGGATCGGCGCGCCGAAGCGGATGTCGATCGGGTGGCGGCCGCCGATGCCGCGGCCCGGCTTCCGGGACATCCAGCGCTCGCCCGTCGGCATCGCCGCATGGGTGCCGCCGACGTGGACCGGGACGATCGGCAGGCCATGGCGCGCCGCGAGCACCGCGGCGCCGGAGCGGAGCGGACCGACGCTTCCGTCGCGGGAGCGCGTGCCCTCGGCGAACATCACGAGCGACCAGCGGTCCGCGAAGAGGCGCGAGACGTGCTCGAGCGTCTCGAGCCCGCCGCCCCGCCGCTGCAGCGGGACGGTGCCGAACGCGAGCGACACGGTCGCCGCGAGCTTCTTGTCGGCGTAGAAGTAGTCGGCCGCCGCCGCGACGGCGGTGCGGCGGCGCCAGCGCGGCGGGAGCGCCCGCAGGAGCGCGGGGGTGTCCATGTGGCTCGCGTGGTTCGCGACGAAGAGGACCGGCCCGGCGAGCGCCGTGAGGTTCTCGTGGCCCGCGATCGTGCGCTTCGTGTAGGCGTCCATGCAGGCGCCGAGCACCCCGCACACGATGACCTCGCGGGCGGCCCGGGCGGGGATGCTCCGGGCCCACGTGGCGTCGCCGACCGGCGCGGGATCACTCGACTGCATGTCGAGTGCTACTCCGGACGCCCGGTGCGGTTTCCCGCCTCGGCGGCGATCCGGCGCGCCCCCACGATCTTCCCCGGGTTCAGGTTCCGGCCCGGGTCCGTCCCCTCGAAGAGCGCCTCGAGGATCGCGACGCCCGGCGCGCTCACGTCCTGCGCGAGCCACTCCGCGTGCTCCGTGCCGACGGCGTGGTGGTGCGAGAGCGTGCCCGCGGCGTCGACGAACGCCTGCTGGACCGCGCGCTTCACGACGTCGTACTGCTCGAGCATGTCGCCCCGGCCCGGCGCCGGCTCGAAGGCGAACGTGAAGTAGAGGCAGGCGCCCGAGTGGTAGCTGTGCGAGAGGTGGCACATGACGTAGCCCTGCACGCCGAGCGTCGCGAAGGCGCCCTGCGCGGCGGCGCGCCCCGAGTCGTACACGCTCCGGAGCTCGCTCCACGGCGCGGCCGTCTCGGACACGTCGGCCACGCACCCCCGGTCCAGGAGGAAGTCGCGGATGTAGGGCGTGTCGAACTTCTTCTGGTCGTAGAGCTGCCCGGGGCTCGAGCCGATGCAGAGCCCGCCGTGCCGCCCGACGAGCTCGCCGACCGCCTTGCGCTGGGTCGCGACGTGCTCCGCGCTGCCCTCGTAGCCGATGAACGAGAGGCACATCTCGTCGAGCGCGAAGCCCTTGCGGCGGGTGAGGAAGGTGGTCAGCGCCTTCGACTTCACCTTGTCGAGCAGGCTGCCCTTCTTCCGCGTCGCGAAGGAGAACTGGGTCTCGGGCGCGTCGGAGACGCGGGTGACCGAGACGGACACCTCGCTCGCGGCGAGCTCGTTCATCGCGGCGAGGCCGGCGCCGAAGGTGGGGAAGAGGTACCCGAGGATTCTCCGCTCCTGCGGCACCCGCTGGACGTGCACGGTGGCCTCGGTGATCAGGCCGAGCCGGCCCTCGGAGCCCAGGACCATCTCGCGCAGCGACGGGCCCGTCGACTGCGACGGCACGGGACGGGTCACGAGCGTGCCGGCCGGCGTGACCACCCGGACGCCGCGGGTCAGGTCGGCGATGTCGCCGTAGCGGTCGGACTGCATGCCGCTCGAGCGCGTCGCGATCCAGCCCCCGAGCGTGGAGTGGGTGAAGGAGTCCGGGAAGTGGCCGAAGGTCCAGCCCTGCGCGTTCAGCTGCTCCTCGAGCGCGGGACCGAAGACCCCGGCCTGCACGCGCGCGGTGCGCGACGCGGCGTCCACGGAGAGCACGCGGTCCAGGCGGGCCATGTCGACGGAGACGACCGTGCGCTCCTCCTCGGGCTCGGCCTCGAGGCTTCCCGAGATGCTCGAACCGCCCCCGAAGGGGATGAGCACCGCGTCGTGCGCGATCGCAGCCTTCAGCACCCCGGTGACTTCCTCCTCGCTGCCGGGCCGCACGACGACGTCCGGCACCCGCGGGAGGTCCCCGCGGCGCTGGCGCACGAGGTCGCGGATGCTCTTGCCGCGCGCGTGCACGACGCGGTCGAGCGCGTCGGAGGTGACGTGCACGGCGCCCACCGCGGCCTCGAGGGCGTCGCGCAGCTCGGTGGCCAGGACGGGCTCCGGGACCGCGAGCGCGGCGAAGGCCGGCGGGCGCTCCACGATGCGCTCGACGTCGAGCCCGAGCTTCTCCTCGATGAACGGGCCGAGCTCCGGCTTGTCCTCGTGCGTGAACGCAACGCCCTCGAGGCCCCAGCCCCACCACTTCATCGCAGCCATCGGGCGAGGGTATGCGATGCGGGGCGCGCGGACGCCTCCGGGGCGGGCTCCTTATCCTGAGTTCCCATGCCCGAGATCGAGCGCACGCCGCACACCCGCACCGCGAGCTACCTGGCCGAGAAGGGCGAGGTCTCGCGCGTCCTGCTGCTCTACTCGGGCGGCCTCGACACGAGCGTCATGCTCAAGTGGATCCAGGACGAGTACGGCGCCGAGGTCGTGGCGCTCACGGTCAACCTGGGCCAGCCCGGCGAGGACTACGACGTCGTCAAGGGCAAGGCGATCCAGCTCGGCGCGATCGAGGCGGAGGTCGTCGACGCGCGCGAGGAGTTCGCCCACGACTTCATCCTCCCGGCGATCAAGGCGAACGCCATCTACGGCCTCGCCTACCCGCTCTTCACCGCGCTCGGGCGCCCGCTCATCGCGAAGCTCGCGGTCGAGTACGCGCTCAAGCACGGCTGCGACACGATCGCCCACGGCTGCACGGGCAAGGGCAACGACCAGGTCCGCATCGAGGCGACGGTCGCGACGCTCGCGCCGTCCCTCAAGGTCATCGCGCCCGTCCGGGGCTGGCAGATGGGTCGCGAGGAGGAGATCGCCTACGCCCGCGAGCACGGCATCCCGATCAAGGGCGGCGCCGAGACCACGCCGTACTCCATCGACGACAACCTCTGGGGCCGCTCCTCGGAGGGCAAGTGGATCGAGGACCTCACCCACGCGCCGGACGACGACGTCTTCCAGCTCGTCACGCGCCCGGAGCTCGCTCCCGACGAGGCCGAGACCGTGACCATCTCCTTCGTCGAGGGCGTCCCGACGGCGTTCAACGGCGAGGAGCTGCCGCTCGTCGAGCTCATCACCCGCTGCCAGGACATCGGCATCAAGCACGGGATCGGGATCGTGGACCACATCGAGGACCGCATCGTCGGCCTCAAGGTCCGCGACATCTACGAGGTCCCGGCCGCCACCCTCATCCTGTTGGCCCACGCCGAGCTCGAGCGGCTCGTCGGAACGATCCACCAGAACCAGTTCAAGGGCGAGCTCGACCGCAAGTGGGCCTACCTCGTCTACGCCGGCCTGTGGTGGGAGCCCCTCCGCACCGATCTCGACGCCTACATGGACGAGGTCAACAGGCAGGTGACCGGGACGATCGGCATCAAGCTCTTCAAGGGCCATGCCCGCACCGTCACGCGCGAGAGCCCGAACGCGGTCTACGACATGCAGCTCGCGACCTTCGAGACCTCCGGCGGCCTCTTCAGCCAGCAGGCCTCGCCGGGCTTCATCGAGCTGTGGTCGCTGCAGTCGCGCCTGGCCTACCGTCTGCGCGCCGGCGAGGGCGACCCGGCGGAGCCCGTCACGGGCGACTGATCGGCGCGGGAGGCCGCCGCCCCCGGAAACCCGCTCCGTGCGGGTTCCGAGGCGGCGGTCGTCTGGGCCTGCTCGTAGTGTTCGCGGACCTTGGCCGGTTCCTCTGACTTCCCGCTGGACCCCGAGACCGGCAGCGTCGTCGACCCCGACGTGCTCGAGGCGCGCCGCGCGCGCCGCGCCGAGCAGGTGGAGGACGACCCCGTGGAGCGGGGACGTCGCGCCGAGCGGATGGTCAGCGCGCTCGAGCTCCGGCTCGCGCAGGCCGAGGGCCGCCTCGCCGCGGCGGAGCGCGAGCGGGCGGAGGTCGAGGGCGCGCTCGCCCGGGCCGAGAACGCGCTGACCGCCGCGCGCCAGCGCGAGTTCTCCGAGCAGCGCCGCCGCGAGGAGGTCGAGAGCGACGCCGCCGGCGAGGTGCGCGCGCTCCAGGAGCACGTCGCGCGCCTGCGGGCCGAGAACGAGCGCGCCGCGGTGCGTGCCGCCGAGCTCTCCCAGGCGC
>JAOPZO010000403.1 GCA_025964065.1 Solirubrobacterales bacterium
CCTGCAGCAGGTCCCCGCGCGGGACGGCGGGGAGCGCGTCGCGCCGCGCGATCGCGACACGGCCGCCCGCCACGTGCACGCAGGCGCGAACAGCGCCCCACGGCGCGTCGAAGGCGACGTGGCGCCGTTCGACCCCGCGGGTGCGGAGCTCTCCGAGCGGGATGCCGCCCGGGCGGACGTAGAAGCCGCCGACGAGCGCCTCGGCGACGCCGTTCGCCCTGCACCACGCCTCCAGGGGCTCCGGGCGCCGCAGGCGCACCACGCGGACGTCGGTGGAGGCGAGCGGGTGCGCGGCGACGTGGACCGTCGTGCGCGCGCCGTCCGCGAGCTCCACCCGCAGGCGGCGGAGGTGGGCCGGCGCCGGGGCGGGCGCGGGGACCGGGTGCAGGAGTGCGGACATGGGAGCCATGGAGACTGGGCCGTGCTTCGCGGTCCGGGGTCACGATCCTGTGATCGCCGTGCCGTGTCGGTCGAGTACTCCGGTCCTCGGCCGGGGTCACACCCGCCTGGTGCCCTACTTGCGCACGGGGCGGTTCCTCCTGCGCGCGTCGCGGGCCCGCTTGGCCGCCGCCTTCTGCTTCTGGGTGGTGCGCGCGTCGCGCTTCTTGCGCTCCCCCGCCCCCTCGAGGGCCTCGGTCTCGTAGGGCCGCGGCGGCCGCGGGTCGACCGGGGCGTTCCTGCGCGCGTCGCGGGCGATGAGCACGCCGATGCCGACGACGAAGAGCACGCCCGCGGCGATCAGGAGCGCCTGCTGGAAGGAGGAGATCCCCTCGTCGCCCGAGGAGCCCGGGGCCACCACGACCGTCTCGGGCTGGGGCTGCGGTGCCTGGGGCAGCGGCGCGAACGGCGCGGACTGCGCCCCGGCGGAGACCGGTGCGAGGAGGGCGGCGGCGAGGACGGCGACGAGGGCGGAGCGCATGGCCGCGCAGGATGCCACTCCGGCGGGCCGGAGACGCGGCTCGCCGGGGGGTCTCCGGCGCCCCCCGGACGCTAGATTGCGGCCCACATGGCCAAGCAGCGGCAGGTCCGGATCGAGCAGAAGAGCGCGCTTGCGCAGATGCAGGCGCTCGAGACGCGCAGCAACGAGGAGCTCGAGCGCGAGACGAAGATGAAGGCCGCCGCGCTCGCGATCCTCGGCGCCCGGGCCGCCGAGCGCTACGACGCCGCCGCCGCCCGCGAGTACTTCCGCCGCGCCGTCGCCGCCTCCCGGCCCCAGGAGCGCATGCAGCTGCGGCGCATGGCCGACGCCTCCCTCGCGCTCGCCGAGCGCCGCCCCGACGACTTGAAGGCCGCCGTCGAGCGCCTCGGGCAGCAGGCGCCCTCGAGCCGCCAGCTCTTCCTCCTGCGGGTCATGGGGCTCCTGGCCCCGTCGCAGGGTGCGCCGCGGAGCCACAAGGTCCGGGCGTTCGCGATCGTCATCGCGCTCGTCCTCGGGCTCCTGCTCATCGGCTTCGGGCTCGTGAAGCTCATCGCGCTGCCGCTCGGCGGTGCCGGCACCGGGACGTCGCTGATCTTCGGCTTCGTCCTGATCATCGCGATCCTCGCGGTGCTCGCCCTCGTCGGCCGCCGCCGCCAGGCCAAGGCGCTCGCCGCACGAACGCCGGGCGGGCCACCCCCCGCCGCGAAGGCCAAGAAGAAGTAGCGCCGTGTGCGGGCGGTACACGCTGGCCGGCCCGCGGCCGGGCGAGTGGAGCGAGATGCGCATCCGCACCCGTTTCCCCGCGCTCGGCGAGGCCGTCGAGCTGCGGCAGCGCTTCAACGTGGCCCCGACGGACGAGGTCGCCTGCGTCACGACGGACCACGAGGGCACGCCGCGCGGGGAGCTGCTGCGCTGGGGGCTCGTCCCGCACTGGGCGAAGGACCCGGGGCTCGGCGCGAAGATGATCAACGCCCGGGCGGAGACCGTGGCCGACAAGCCCGCGTTTCGCGACGCGTTCGCCCGGCGCCGCTGCCTCGTGGTCGCCGACGGCTTCTACGAGTGGGAGCGCCGCGGCGCGAAGGCGCGGCACCCGTTCCACATCACCCGCACGGACCACGCGCCGTTCGCGTTCGCGGGCCTGTGGGCGACCTGGCACGGCCGGGGCGACACGGGGCTGCGGACCTGCTCCATCCTCACCACCGCCGCGAACGACGCGGTGCGGGAGCTGCACGACCGGATGCCGGTGATCCTCGACCCGGCGGCCGAGGAGGCCTGGCTCGACCCGGCCACCCCGGAACCCGTGCTGCACGAGCTCCTCGCGTCGCTGCCGCCGCAGCAGACCGCGCTCCGCGAGGTCTCCCGGGCGGTCAACGACGCGCGGCACGACGCGCCGGACTGCCTCGAGGCGCCGGGGCCCGAGGACGAGCCGACGCTCTTCTGAGGCCTGCTCAGCTCGCCTTGAACGAGGCGGACTCGATCTCGACCTCCTTGGAAGGCGGCCCGTCGCCCTCCCCGAGCGCCGTGATCTTGTCCACGGTCCCGAGGCCCTTCGAGACCCTGCCGACCAGCGCGTACTCCGGCGGCAGGCCGACGTCGGGCGCGGAGACGACGAAGAACTGGGAGCCCGAGGCGCCCGGCGCGTCCGCGCCGCCCTTCGCCATCGCGACGACGCCGCGCGTGTAGGTCAGGTCGCTCGGCGGCGCCTCGGTGACGGCGTAGCCCGGTCCCCCCGTGCCGTCGCCGTTCGGGTCGCCGCCCTGGATGACGAAGTCCGGCACCACGCGGTGGAAGTCCAGGCCGTCGTAGAAGCCCTGCTTCGCGAGGTAGGCGACGGAGTTGGCCGTCGCGGGTGCGCGCTCCACGTCGAGCTCGATGTCGAAGGAGCCCTCGGAGGTCTTGAACGTCACGACGTTCGTCTTGCCCTCCTCGACGGTCGGCGTCGGGCAGTCGAGCGCCTTGCCGCCGCCCGGCTCCTCCTTCGGCGCGCAGCTCCCGGCGGCGTCCTCGGCCGCGGGGGCCTCGGCGGGCGCGGACGCGGCGCTCTCCGTGGCGGCCGCCGCGGGCGGCGCCGCCGTGGTCTCGTCCTCATCGCCGCAGGCGGCGAGGCCGAGCACGAGGGTGGACAGGAGCAGTGCGAGGGGGCGCGTCATCCCGGGCCACGATAATGCGCCGGAGTGCCCGACCTCCCCGCTCTGCTCACGGCCTACGACCACGTGCTGCTCGACCTCGACGGCTGCGTCCGGGTCGGCGAGGAGGCCACGGACCGCGCCGACGCGGCGATCGCGGCGCTCCGCGCGGGCGGGAAGGGCGTC
>JAOPZO010000413.1 GCA_025964065.1 Solirubrobacterales bacterium
CGACGCCGGCGACACCTGCGTCGTGGCGGAGTGCGGCGCCGGCGAGGGGCCCCTCGTCGTGCTCGCGGGCCACTTCGACACGGTCCCGACGCAGGGCAACCGCCCGGGCCGCCGGGACGCCGAGGCCGTGCACGGGCTGGGCGCGACGGACATGAAGGCCGCGCTCGCGGTGATGGTCGAGACGGGCCTGCTGCTGCGGGACGCCGGGAAGCGCGTGGCGCTCTGCTTCTTCGGGCGCGAGGAGCTCGGGATCGCCGAGTCCGCGCTCACGCCGCTCCTCGAGCGCGATGCGCTCCTGCGCTCCGCCGACCTCGCGCTCGTCATGGAGCCGACGGACAACGCGCTGCAGGGCGGCTGTCTCGGCAACGTGAACGCCACGTGGACGTTCACGGGCCGCTCGGGCCACTCCGCCCGGCCCTGGCTCGCCGACAACGCCGTCACCCACGCCGCGGCCGGGATCAGCGCGCTGCACGCCGTCCCCGTGGACCGCGTCACCTTCGACGGGCTCGAGTTCGCCGAGGTCGCCTCGGTGACGAAGGTGGCGGGCGGCATCGCCGAGAACGTCATCCCGGACGAGGTGCGCTGCCACGTGAACTACCGCTACGCGCCGGGGCGCTCGGCGGCGGACGCGGAGGCGCGCATCCACGCGCTCTGCGACCACCCGCAGTCCTCGCTCGCCATCCACTCCAACGCGCCGAGCGGCGCGGTCGCCGTCGGCGAGCCGCTCGTGCAGGAGCTCATCGCGGCCGGCCGGCTCCCCGTCGCGCCCAAGCAGGCCTGGACGCCGGTCGCCGAGTTCGCGCTCGCCGGGGTCCCCGCGGTGAACTTCGGCCCGGGTGACCCCGCCTACGCGCACCGCCGCGACGAGCTCGTCCGCGTCGACGCGCTGCTCCGGAGCGCCCGGACGCTGGAGCGCTTCCTGTGCTCGAGCTGAACCCGGTCCTCACCGGGCTGCGGACGTACCCGTTCGTCCGGCTCGGCGAGGCCCGCCGGCGCCTCGAGGCCGAGGGGGTCGACGTCATCGACTTCGGCATCGGCGAGCCGCGCGAGGAGACCCCGCCCTTCATCCGGCAGGCGCTCGTGGACGCGATCGAGCCCCTGTCGGCCTACCCGCTCGCGGAGGGGCTGCCCGAGCTGCGGGAGGCCGCGGCGCGCTGGGTCGGCACCCGCTTCGGGGTGGCGCTCGACCCCGCGACGGAGGTCGTCCCGACGCTCGGCGCGAAGGAGGCGATCTTCTCCCTGGCGCAGGTCGTCGGGCCGGGGAAGGTCGCGCTGACGGTCCCGGGCTACCCCGTGGCCGAGCGCGGCGCGCTCTTCGCGCACCGGGAGGTCGTCGAGCTGCCGCTCCGCGCGCCGGACTTCCTCCCGGACCTCGACGCGGTCCCGTGGGACGAGCTCGCGCTGCTGTGGCTGAACTACCCGAACAACCCGACCGCCGCCACGGCGCCGCCGGAGTTCTACGCGCGCGCCGCGGCGCTGGCGCTGGCGCACGACGTGGTCCTCGCGAGCGACGAGGCGTACTCGGAGCTGTGGTTCGAGGGCGAGGCGCCGGCGAGCGCGCTCCAGGTGCCGGACCGCGCGAACGTCCTCGCGCTCCACACGCTCTCCAAGCGCTCCTCGATGCCGGGCTACCGCTCGGGCTTCGTCGCCGGGGACGCCCGGCTGGTCGCCGGCCTGAAGAGCTTCCGCCCGAACGTCGGCGTCGCACCCCAGACGTTCGTGCAGCGCGCGGCCGTCGCCGCCTGGAGCGACGAGCAGCACGTCGAGGACGTCCGGCGGGTGTACCGCGCGAAGCGCGAGGCGCTCCTCCCCGCGCTGCTCGAGGCGGGCCTGCGCCCGGCGGGCGGCCACGCGTCGTTCTTCCTCTGGCTCGCGATCCCGGACGGGTGGAGCGGCTCGGAGGCGTTCGCGATGGCGCTCCTCGACGAGGGCATGGTCGTCGCCCCCGGCGCGTACTTCGGGCCGGCGGGCGAGGGCTACGTGCGCGTGGCGCTCGTCCCGACGCTGGCGCGCTGCCGTGAGGCGGCGGAGCGCCTCAGTCGTTGGCGTGCAGCACCGCGTTGAGGCCGCCCCACGAGCCGCCGTCGCGGGGTGAGACCTCGACGGCGCCGCTCTGCGAGTTGCGGCGGAACAGCAGGTTGGAGGCGCCGCTCAGCTCGCCGGCCTTCACCACTTGGCCGTCGGGGTCGGTGACCTTCGTGCCCGCGGTGAGGTAGAGCCCGGCCTCGACGATGCACTCATCGCCCAGCGAGATCCCGAGGCCGGCGTTCGCGCCGAGCAGGCAGCGCTCGCCGATCGAGATGATCGCGGTGCCGCCGCCCGAGAGCGTGCCCATGATCGAGGCGCCGCCGCCGACGTCGGAGCCGTCGCCGACGACCACGCCGGCCGAGATGCGGCCCTCCACCATCGAGCTGCCCAGCGTCCCGGCATTGAAGTTCACGAAGCCCTCGTGCATGACGGTGGTGCCGTCGGCGAGGTGCGCGCCGAGGCGCACGCGGTCCGCGTCGGCGATCCGGACGCCGGTGGGCACGACGTAGTCCGTCATCCGCGGGAACTTGTCGACGGAGGTGACGCTGAACGGCAGGCCGCGTGCCCGGGCGCGGAGCCGGACCGCGGTCAGGTCGGCGGGGTCGACGGGCCCGAGCGTCGTCCAGGCGACGTTCGCGAGCAGGCCGAACTGGCCGTCGAGGTTCAGGCCGTGCGGCGCGACGAGGCGGTGCGAGAGCAGGTGCAGGCGGAGGTAGACGTCCTGGGCGGAGACGGGCGCGGCGTCGAGGTCGACCTGCACGACCTGCTCCTCCAGGCGCACGCCGCGGACGTCGTCCTCGCGGTCGAAGGGGGTCGCGCCCGCCCCGAGCGGCTCGAGGTCGTCGGGGATCGCGCCGAGGGCGGGCTCGGGGAACCAGGCGTCGAGGACGCGGTCCCCGGCAAGGCTCACGAGCGCGACGCCGTGGGCGAGGCGGCCGGTCGGGGTGGCGGGGGTCTCGGCAGCGGAGCTCATGCGGCCGGGGACGCTACAAGCCCGCGAGCTCGTCGAGCAGCCCGGGCGCGACCTCGCCCGCGTACACCGCGACGGCCCAGCCTGCGAGGTCCACGTGCAGCGCCTCGTCGACGTCGACGACGAGCTCGCCGCCGTCGAGCTCGACGGTGACGGGCGAGTCCCCGCCCCGCAGCACGTGCGCCACCGCGGCCCCGGTCGCGCCCGTCCCGGAGGACTGCGTCTCCCCCACGCCGCGCTCGAAGATCCGCGCCCGGATGCGCCCGGGCCCGAGTTGCGTCCACCAGGAGACGTTCGTGCGCTGTGGGAACAGCTCGGCCTTCTCGATCGCCGGTCCGATGGCGGGGAGGTCGAGCGCCTCGAGCTGCTCGATGTCATCGACGCGGATCGCGCACTGCGGGTTGCCGATGTGGACGTGCTGGAAGCGGAAGCCCGTGACGATCCCGGTGCCCTCGGCGTCCCCGCTCGGGAACGCGTCGGAGCGGGTCCGTGCGCGGCCCATGTCGACGGTGCAGGTCGTGGGCCCCGTGATCGACGGGCGGATCTCCCCGGCCACGGTCTGGATCGAGAAGTGATCCGAGCTCGTCCAGCCGCGGTTGCGGAGGTAGAGGATCGCCTCGCGCGCGCCGTTGCCGGAGAGCTCGGCCTCCGAGCCGTCGGGGTTGAAGATCCGCAGCCGCGCCACGTAGCCCGGCTCGTCGGGCGGCTCGAGCTGCAGGATGCCGTCGCCGCCGAGCCCCGTGTGGCGGTCGCAGAGCCGCGCGATGCGCGCGGGCGTCAGGGCGAACGGGAGCGCGTCGCGCTCGACGATGAGGTAGTCGTTGCCCAGGGCCTGCCACTTCTCGAAGCGCACGGGCGGCAGGCTACGGGAGGAGCTCTGCCGCGACGTCCGCGGCGGCCCGGTCGGTGAGGTCGACCCGCTCGACGCCCGGGAGCTTGCGCAGCCAGGTGAGCTGCCGGCGGGCGTACTTCCGCGTGTGGCGTGCCATGGCCTCCGGGTCGTCGTCCAGGAGGTCCTGGAAGCCCAGCGCCTTGCGGGCGGTCGCGGAGGCGCCGGCCGCGTCGGCGCGGCGGACCTCCTCGGCGGCACCGGCGGCGACCATCGCGGTGACCCGCGCGTCGATCGCGGCGTCCAGCGCGGTCCGCTCCATCGTGCAGGCCACGAGCCGGGTCGGGTGGCGGGTCTCCGTCGTCCACAGCTGGCTCTCCGCGGGCGGCGGACGCAGGGCGCCGAGCGCCTCGAGCTCGAGGGTCCGCACGAGCCGGTGGGTGTCCGTCGGCCGGACGGTGTCCGCGGTCCACGGCGCCCGCTCCACGAGCGCGGCATGCGCCCGGAGCGCGCCCTCCCGGGCGATCCGCGCCTCGACCTCCGCCCGGAGGCCCGGCGGCGCCTGGGGCCGCAGCTCGAGATCGGCGAGCGCCGCGCGGAGGTACAGCCCGGTGCCCCCGACGACGATCGGGGTGGCCCCCTCGGCGAGCAGGGCGTCGATCTCGGCGTGGGCCAGCTCGGCGTAGCGGCCGGCGGAGAACGTCTCGGTGACCGGGACGATCGAGACGAGCCGGTGCTCGAGCCGCGCCTGCTCCTCCGGGCCCGCGACCCCCGTCAGCACCTCGAGGCCGGCGTACACCTGCAGCGCGTCCGCCGAGACCGCCACGGGCCGCTCGCCGCGTGCCCGCAGGCGCTCCGCGACGGCGAGGGCGAGGGCGGTCTTGCCGACCCCCGTGGGGCCGAAGAGGGCGAGGGTCGTGGGCGTCATCCGTGGAAGCCATGATGGCCCCCTCGGCCCGGTTCCGCCTGGCCGAGACCGTGCGTCGCGGTCCCGCGTCCCGTGGCGCCCGTCCCTCCGCCTGGTCGGCCGGCTCATCGAGGTGCCCGAGAAAGGAGGAGGCGCACGGTCAGGACCGTGCCATGGGGTGCAGGACCGGCGTGGGTACCTTGGGAGCATGAGCGTCCACGCGGGCAGCGGCCTGTCCCTCCTGCCGGACCCGGCGGCGGCGGCGACGGCCGCCGCGAAGGCCGCCCAGGCCCAGCTGGGCCCCTACCCCGCGGACCTCGTGTTCGTCTTCTGCGGCGGCGCCCACCTCGAGGACCCGCAGGTCACGCTGGAAGCCATCCACGAGGTGCTCGCTCCGGGGACGCTCGTGGGCTGCGGCGCGGGTGGGGTGCTCGGGAACGGCTGCGAGGTCGAGGCCGGCACCGCGATCAGCGTGTGGGCGGCGCACCTGGACGGCGGCCGCGCGGAGGGCTTCCACGCGGCCGTCGAGCAGCTCGACGAGGCGATCGCCATCGAGGGCTTCCCCGAGCTCGAGGGGGCCAGCGCGCTCGTCCTGCTGCCCGATCCCTACACCTTCCCCACCGATCGCGTCCTCGCCGAGCTGCCCGGCGCCGCGCCCGGCGTGCCGGTGCTCGGGGGCCTCGCGAGCGGGCGCTGGGGCGACGGCGCCGCGCTCTTCTTCGACCGGGAGCTCCACAGGAGCGGAGCGGTCGGCGTCCGCCTCGACGGCCTCGAGGTGCTGCCGTGCGTCTCGCAGGGCGCCGCGCCCGTCGGCCCGGAGCTCACGGTCACGGCCGGGGAGGGCAACCTCATCCTCGAGCTCGCCGGGCGGCCCGCGCTCGAGCGGCTGCGCGAGGCGGTCGACGAGCTCACCGAGCAGGAGCGCGAGATGCTCACGGGCGGCCTGCTGCTCGGGATCGTCATCGACGCGGGCAAGCCCGAGTTCGAGCAGGGCGACTTCCTCGTGCGTGGACTGCTCGGCGCGGATCCCGACAAGGGCGCCATCGCCGTCGGCGCGCCCGTGGCGCCGGGGACGATCGTGCGCCTCCACGCCCGCGACGCCGGCTCGGCCGACCTCGACCTGCGCGAGGCCCTCGGCCTCCGCAGGCTCGCGCTGGGCGGCGCGGCGCCCGCCGGGGCGCTCGTCTTCACCTGCAACGGCCGCGGGCGCGGCCTCTTCGGGCTCGGCGACCACGACGCCAGCGCGGTCGCGGAGCTCCTCGGGAACGCCCCGAGCGCCGGCTTCTTCGCCGCGGGCGAGATCGGGCCGGTCGGCGGCGAGGCGTTCCTCCACAGCTTCACCGCCACGATCGCCGTCTTCGCCTGAGCCGCCGGCCGTGGCGCCGCCGCGGGGTGCCCGCTGGCGAGCCGTAGGATCCCGCGCCATGCTCCTCTCCGGCAAGACGATCCTGCTCACGGGCGCCACGGGCGGGATCGGGCACGCGATCGCGCGGCGCCTGCACGCCGACGGCGCACGGCTCGTCCTGACCGGCCGCCGCACGGACGTGCTCGAGCCGCTCGCGGAGGAGCTCGGCGCGCAGTCGCTCGCCGTCGACCTCGCCGACCGCGACGCGGTCGCCCGCCTCGCGGAGGAGTGCGCCGACGTGGACGTCCTCATCGCCAACGCGGCGCTTCCGGCCTCCGGCCCGCTGACGTCGTTCTCGGTCGACGAGCTCGACCGCGCGCTCGACGTCAACCTCCGCGCGCCGATCCTGCTCGCCCACGCGATGGCTCCGCGCATGGCCGCGCGCCGTAGCGGTCACCTGCTGTTCGTCTCGAGCCTCTCGGGCAAGGCCGGGAGCGCAGGCACCTCGATGTACTCGGCGACGAAGTTCGGCCTCCGGGGCTTCGGCCAGGGGCTGCGCGAGGACCTGCGGCCCCACGGGGTCGGGGTGAGCGTCGTGTTCCCCGGCTTCATCTCCGACGCCGGGATGTTCGCCGACACCGGCGTGACGCTCCCGCGCGGCGTCGGCACGAGCACCCCGGAAGCGGTCGCCGACGGCGTGGCGACCGCGATCACACGGAACCGCGGCGAGGTCGACGTCGCGCCGCTGCCGATGCGCCTCGGCACGAAGTTCGCGGGCGTCGCCCCGGAGATCAGCGCCCACGTCCAGCGCCGCGCCGGCTCCGGCGAGATCGCCGCCAACATGGCGGCGAACCAGACGACGAAGCGCTAGCGGCCCGGTCCGGGGTCGGTCCCGCTCGCGGGCTCGGCGGCGCTGATGGCCTGCCCGAACTCCGCGCACGCCTCGTTGCGGCACTCCCAGCCGTGCTCCGGCCCGGCGAGCGCGGTGGTCGCAGGTTGGCCGCAGGTGGGACAGGTCGGGGCGTCGGGCATGCGTGGGCTGTACCCGCCACCGCGCAACTCGCCCAGGTGCTGTGCGCATCCGCACGGAACGTAAGCTGGGTCCATGTCCACCACGCGCAGCCTCGAAGGAACCGTCGCCCTCGTCACCGGCGCCTCGAGCGGCATCGGCGACGCCACCGCCCGGGAGCTCGCAGCGCACGGCGCCGCGGTCGCACTCCTCGCCCGACGGGCGGACCGCCTCGACGCGCTCGCGGAGGAGCTCCGCGCCTCGGGCGCGACCGCGCTGGCGATCGAGGCGGACATCACCGACCGTGCCCAGGCCGAGGCGGCGGTGCAGCGGACGGTCGACGAGCTCGGTCGCCTGGACGTCGTCGTGAACAACGCGGGCGTGATGCTCCTCGGGCCGATCGCCGACGCCCCGGTCGAGGAGTGGCAGCGCATGGTCGAGCTCAACGTCCTGGGGCTCCTCTACGTCGCGAAGGCCGCGCTCCCCCACCTCCTGACCGCCGCCGCGGGCGAGCCGCGTCGCGCGGCGGACCTCGTCAACGTGTCCTCCGTCGCGGGCCGCCAGGTCCGGCTCGGCAGCGGCGTCTACAACGCCACGAAGCACGCGGTCGGGGCGTTCAGCGAGTCGCTGCGCCAGGAGGTCACGAACCGTCACGTCCGCGTCTCGCTCGTCGAGCCCGGGGCGGTCGACACCGAACTGGCCGGCCACAACCGCCCTGAGGTGCTCGAGGGGCTCGAGAAGCGCTTCGCCGACATGGAGCGCCTCGAGGCCCGGGACGTCGCCGACGCGGTCGCCTACATCGTCACCCGCCCCCGGCACGTGGCGATCAACGAGCTCCTCATCCGACCCACGGAGCAGCAGCAGTAGCCGGACGGCCCGGGGCGTGCTGGCAGTCCGGTGCGCCGCGAACCGGCGGCGCACCGTCGGACGGCGGGCCGGGCGGCACGCCGGCGTGGACAGCCGGCGTGGAACGTGGCGTCTGGCGCACCGTCCCACGCCCGCTCTCGGCGGCTCGCCGCGCCCGCCGCGCCGCCCGCTTCAGAACGCAGCATCGCGCGCCACTCCCTCCTTCGGCTTGAGCGGCGCGAGGACGCCCTCGCGCACGAGCACGTCCCGCACGTCGAACGCGTCGAGGCCGGTGACGCGCGCGATCTCGGGGATCGCCGCGCCGGAGCGGTGCGCCGCCGCGATCGCCGTGGCCTGTCCCTGCTTCGCTTCGGCGAGGCGGAGGGCCGCGGCCCGCAGCGCCCGCTGGGTCGTGAGGCGCAGGGACGACGGCACCGCGCGCGTGCCGCCGGCCCCGCCTCCTTCGTCCCCTGGAGTCATCGTGCGCTCCTAGAACAGCGCCTTCTGCAGCCCGATCTCGGGAACTCGCCGCGCCGCCACCTCGCGGGCGTCCCGTGCGCGGTGGTCCCCCGGAGCGCCCCCGGGTCCTCCGGAACCAGCGCTCTCGGCCGCGCCTGCGGTTCCCGCGGTCGCGCCGTCACGCGCGCCGCCCGAGTCCGCCCCGTCGTTGCGGTCTGCTCCCTCGCTCTCGAGCGTCGGCTCAGCGTGCGCGCCGCCGCGGCCGTCGGCCAGCGGCGGCCCCGGGTCGACGTTCCGCAACTGGAAGTCGGGATCGCGGGAGAACGGCTTGGCCGGCGGGGCCCCCGAGGTGCGAAGGAGCGCCGCGAGGCGCCGGCGCTCGCCCGCCGGGGCGTACGCGCCGCCGGCGTAGAGCTCCTCGTACAGCGGCACGAGGTCGGGGCGCTGGGAGCGCAGCCAGTCCATGAAGACGCCACGGACCTCCCCGCGCAGGTGCAGCGCGAGCCCACCGATGCCCGTCGCTCCCGCATCGGCGGCGGCCGCCAGCAGGTCCTCGACCTGCCGGGGATCGTCGTTGATCCCCGGCATCAGTGGCGCGATGAGGATGCCCGTGGGGATCCCGTTGCGGTTGAGCTCGGCCACCGCCTCCAGACGCGCGCGGGGGTTCGGCGTGTGCGGCTCCGTATCGCGCCACGCCTTCTTGTCGAGCGTCGGGATCGAGAGGTTCGCGGTGAAGGACGCCACCTCCGCGATCTCCTTCATGAACGCCATGTCCCGGACCAGCAGCGGCGACTTCGTCAGCACCGAGCTCGGCGTTCGCGCGTCACGGAGCGCCTCCCAGATCCCCGGCATGAGCTTGTACTTCGATTCGACCCACTGGTACGGGTCGGTGTTCGTCCCGAGCGCCACGTGCTCCCGGGCCCAGGAGGGTCGACGGAGCTCCGCCCGCAGCACCTCGGGCGCGTTGACCTTGACGACGATCTCCTTCTCGAAGTCGCGGCCGGGATTCCACCCGAGGAACTTGTGGGTCGGGCGGGCGAAGCAGTTGTGGCTCACGACCCCGTTCGCGATGAAGTCCCCGGTGCCCGTCGTGATGTCACAGAGCTGCATGCGACCGAGCGGCTCGATCGAGACGACGCCCAGGTTCTCGTCGGTCCCGATCGCCTGCCCGGCGATGGAGCACTTCCGGCCGATCGCCGGGTCGACGGTGTGGATGAGACGGAGCTGCTCGACGAGCCCGCCACGAACCTGGACGTCCTGAGGACCATTCGCGCGGCGCATGTCCTCGAGCACGGCGTCGAACCCGAAGTGGCGTAGGCAGTCCAGCGCCCAGCCGATCAGCACCTCGTCAGCGTTCGCGATGCGGAGGACTGCGACGTTGCGGTGCCCTTCGGCATCGAAGATCCCTGCGAGGAACCCCTTCCGCCAGGAGTCCGACGGCGACAGGGGCCAGCGGATGAGCTTCTCGGTGCGCTCGAGGTTCGATCGCGCGCCGGTCGAAACCATCTGCGCCAAGCTGCCGTGCGACTCGACGTGCTGCAGCTCGAGATGACCGACGCCCCATCCAAGGCGGTCGTGGCCGTCGTGGCCGATCGTGCCGTTCGCGCGAAGCATTCCGCACAACCACCCTCGCCGGTAGTCCTCGTCGTGCGTCGGCGCCTCCGCGAACCGGCCGGTGCCCAGGAGCGTGTCGCTCGGCGTGAGCGACGCGCGCTGCAGCGGCCCCTGACCGGCGCCGATCACGTGCTTCCAGCCTCGGTCGCTGAGGAACCGGTGGTCCCCGCTCGCGACGAGCTCGGTCCCGTCGGCAAGGCTCACCCGATAGGCAGGCTTGGTGGTGGTCCACTTCGCTTGCACGGTCGTCTCCACGAAGCGCCGATACGCCGGACCCTGCTCCGTCCCGATGATCCGGTCGCCCGGCTTCAGGTCGGCGATCCGGTGCTGCCGTCCGTCGGCCATCAGGACCGGCGTGTCGGGCGAGACGCAGTAGGAGCACGCGTGCGTGCAGCCCCGGTACGGATTGATCGTCCAGCGGAACGGCATCCGCGACTGCGGCGGCACGCGATTCAGCACGGACTTGGCGCGGACCTCGTAGAAGCGCGTCTCCAGCGCTTCGGGAGCGTCGAAGCGCCGCACGACCGCGTCGTCCTTGTAGCCCGGGAGGCTCGCGGCCTCGCCGCCCTCGGGCTCGGTGTCGATCCTCAGGTTGTCCCAGCGCACGAACACATGTTCGCATGCCGGTCGGACGGACGTGGTGCGGTCGGCGGGGCCCTCAGACGAGCGCGCGGGCGAGCAGCGACTCCTCGCCCATGAGCGTCTGCGAGGAGGCCGAGAGGATCTCGACTCGGACGGTCTCGCCGGGCAGAGCCAGGCCGGTGAAGTTCACGGCCTTGCCGTGGCGGGAGCGGCCGCGAAGACGGGTCGGGTCCGTGCGCGACGGGCCTTCGACGAGCACCTCGAGGGTGCGGCCGACGAAGCGCTGCGCCCGCTCGTGCCCGCGTCGCTGCACGACCTCGACGAGGCGCTGCATCCGCTCCACCTTCTCCTCGTGCGGCACGAGCCCCTCGGTGATCTCGGCCGCCTCGGTCCCGCGGCGCGGCGAGAAGACGAACGTGAAGGCGCCGTCGAAGCCGACCTCCTCGACGACCTCGAGCGTCTCGCGGAAGTCCGCCTCGGTCTCCCCCGGGAAGCCGACGATGATGTCGGTCGTGATCGCGCAGTCCGGGACGTGCTCACGGATGAGCGCGACGCGGTCCATGAAGCGCTCGCGGTTGTACGTCCGCTTCATCGCCTTGAGGATCCGCGACGAGCCGGCTTGGAGCGGCAGGTGGATGTGCTCGCAGAGGGACGGCAGCTCCGCGTGAGCGAGGATGACGTCCTCGCGCATGTCCTTCGGGTGCGGGCTCGTGTAGCGGACACGGTCGATTCCCTCGATCGCGTCGACGGCGCGGAGCAGCTCGGAGAACTGCCGGCGCTCCGGCCGCAGGTCGCGCCCGTAGGCGTTCACGTTCTGGCCGAGGAGCGTGATCTCCTTGACGCCGTCGGCCGCCAGGCGCTCGCACTCCGCCAGAAGCGCCTCGAACGGGCGCGAGACCTCGCGGCCACGGGTGCTCGGGACGATGCAGTAGGAGCAGTTCATGTTGCAGCCGACGGAGATCTGCACCCAGGCCTGGACCTCGCGGGCGCGCTTGGCGGGCAGGTCGCCCGCGAAGCCCTCGAACTCGAAGTAGCCCTGGGCGGTGAGCGAGTCGGACGTCAGGAACTCGGCGAGCTTGTGGACCTGCCCAGGGCCGAAGGCGACGTCGACGAACGGGAACTGCGAGAAGACCTCGTCCTTGACGGACTGCGCCCAGCACCCGCCGACGCCGATGAGCACCTCGGGCCGCTGCTTCTTCACGGCGCTCGCGTGGCCGAGGTGCGCGACGAATCGCGAGTCGGCCTTCTCCCGGATCGAGCAGGTGTTGAAGAGGATGAGGTCCGCCTCCGCCTGCTCGGCCGCCTCGACGTAGCCGATCCCCTCGAGCATGCCCTTCATGCGCTCGGAGTCGTGCTCGTTCATCTGGCAGCCGAACGTCGTGACGTGGTAGCGTTTCTGTATACGAGAGGGAGTCATGAGCCGCACGAAGCGTAGGGCCATCGGGGTGACGCGGGTGTCCGTCGAAGGCACTCGGACAGAGCACCGGCTCTATTCCTACGACACCCAGGCCGAGGCCATCGCCGGGAGCTGCGAGCAGGACGGTCTCGAGCTCGTCTGGGTCGGCAAGGAGCGCGCCGTGTCCGGCGGCTCAGACCTCAGCGGCCGTCCCGAGCTCTCGCGCGCCCTGGAGGCCGTCGAGCGCG
>JAOPZO010000175.1 GCA_025964065.1 Solirubrobacterales bacterium
TGCGGTCGCGCTTGCCCACGGCGTCAGGTCGTGGCGGCCGCGGTCTCGAGCGCGCCTGCGACGTCCCCGCGCAGCGGCTCCGCGTGGCCCGGCCACGCCGCGGCCGGGGCGAGCTTCGCGAGCTTCAGGAGCGAGGCGCGCGCGACGTCCGTGTTCTGGTTGAACGCGGCGAGCGGCACCCGCGGGTGCCCGTGGACCGTCGTGAGCGGGTCGACCGTGTAGAAGCAGTCGCTCGTGAGCGCGAGGCGGTCGCCCGCGCGCCACAGCCCCATCATCCCCGGCGCGTGGCCGGGCAGGTGGACCACCTCGAAGCCCGCGACCGTGTCGCCCTCCTCCAGCCCCTGCTCCACGTGGACGGGGCCGCCGTCCCAGTACGGGAGGAGCTTCCCGAACGCGAAGCGCCCGTGGGCCGGGAGCTTCCCGAGGTCGAAGTAGTGCATGCCGCCGTCGCCCTCCGCGTCCGCCCTCTCCGCCTGGTGGCAGAGGACCGGGACCCCGAGCGGGGCCGCGGCGCCGCGGTGGTCCGTGTGGGAGTGCCCCAGGACCACCCGGGTGAGCCCGCCGAGCCGGCCCGCCGCGAGCCGGATGCCCAGCGCCATCTGGCGGATGCCCGCGTCGAACGCGAGCACGCCGCCGTCGTCCTCGACGAGGTAGACGTTCATGGACCGCCTGGGCACGCCGCCGCGCACGCGCCAGACGCCGTCGGCGACCGCCTCGGCGCCCGTGCTCTCCAGGCGGGCGGCCAGGCGGCTCTTCGCGTTGAACGCCTTGAGCAGCCGGGTGTCGGCCTTCGAGCCCTCGGGCGGCAGCAGCCCCGCCTGCCGCGCGAACGTCATCGAGTCGGTGAACGCGTTGTTGCCCTGGATGAGCCCGTCGCGGATCGTGAGCTCGTCCATCCCCTCGAGGTGGATCCGCGAGCCCGTGGGCGCGATCCCGCCGAACTCGCCGCCCGAGAACGTCCCCGAGAGCTCCCAGCGCACGACCGCGCGCTCCTTCTGCACCGTGCTCGAGAGGACGTTGAACTGCACGTCGGGGATCGCCGCGAACAGCGCGGTGAAGTACGCGCGGACGCCGTCGGGGGCGATCGTGTCGACCTGCCCGCGGATGTGCTCGCGGCCCCCCGGCGCCCAGCAGGCGACCATGGCGTCGACGTCGCGGGCGGCCAGGGCCGCGAAGTACGCCTTCGCGACGGCGGCGGGCTTGGGCGGTTCGGGCACGTCGGTGGACATGGGCGGATCCTACGAGCCCCGCGTAGAGTCCCGCCCCGATGCCCGACCACACCCGCAAGCGCGAAGTCGGCCGGGGGGAGCGCGTCCTCCCGGGGGTGTGGCGCCTGCGCCTGCCGCTCCCCTGGCCCGGCGTCCCCCACTGCAACGCCTGGGCGATCGCGGCGGGCGACGGCATCGTCATGGTCGACACGGGAATGCACGAGCCCGGCTCGGAGGGCCACCTCGACCGCGCGCTCAAGCAGGTCAACCTGAAGGTGGAGACCACCCGGCTGCTCGTCTGCACCCACGCGCACTCCGACCACTACGGGCAGGCCGCCACCGTCGTGCGCCGTGCGGGCTGCGAGCTGTGGATGCACCCGAACCACGCCCACGCTCGCGAGGCCGCCACGGATCCCGACGCGGCGCTCGTGCAGCGGCTCGAGGTCGCCCGCCAGTCCGGCGTTCCCGCCGCGCCGCTCGAGGCGTACAAGGAGGCACGGAAGGGCCAGGGCAACGGCGTCGCCGCCTACGTCGCGCCGGACAGGGACCTCGTCCCGGGGGTGAAGGTCCAGACGGACCTGGGCGCCTGGGACGTCGTCGAGACGCCGGGGCACGCCCCCTCGCACGTCTGCCTCTTCCAGCCCGAGCGGCGGCTCCTCATCTCGGGCGACCACCTGCTCGGCCGCGTCTCGATCTACTACGACTACGGCTGGTCGGACGACCCGGCCGGGGAGTTCCTCACCTCGCTCGACCGCGTCGAGGCGCTCGACGCCCGACTCTGCCTCGCGGGCCACGGCCGCACCTTCTCCGACGTGCAGGGCCACATCGACGCGAACCGCGCGCTCGTGCGGGAGCGCCTCGCGAAGGTCGAGGAGGTCGTGACGCGCGAGGTGCTCACCGCCTTCGACGCGGTCCCGCGGGTGTACGAGGACGCCGTGACGCCGATGAACGCGGCCTGGTGGCTTCAGGAGACCCTCTGCTACCTGCGCCACCTCGAGGTCACCGGGCGCGCCGCCCGCATCCCGGGCGAGGACGGCGGGCCCGAGCGCTGGACCGCCGCCTAAAGTAGGCGGGCAGATGCGCATCGACGAGCTGCTCGCCAACCAGGACCGCCCGCTCTTCTCCTTCGAGTTCTTCCCGCCGAAGAGCCCCGAGGGGGAGACGAACCTCCAGCGGGCCCTGCGGGAGCTCGAGCCGCTCGCCCCCGACTACGTCTCGGTGACCTACGGCGCCGGCGGCACCACGCGGGAGACGACGATCGAGATCGTCGCGACGCTGAAGGAGGAGTTCGGGATCGAGGCGATGGCGCACTTCACCTGCGTCAACGCGACCACCGATGAGCTCCGTGCCACCCTGGGTCGCATGCGCGACGCGGGCGTCGAGAACGTCCTCGCGCTCCGTGGCGACCCGCCCGCCGGGCAGGAGCGCTGGTCGAAGACCGAGGGCGGCCTGGAGTACTCGCGCGAGCTCGTCGAGCTCATCCGCTCCGAGTTCCCCGAGTTCGTCGTGGGCGGGGCCGCGTTCCCCGAGACGCACATCCACGCGTCCTCCCCGGAGGACGACATCCGCCACCTCAAGGCGAAGGTCGACGCGGGGATGCAGTTCCTCATCACCCAGCTCTTCTTCGACAACGCGCACTACTTCGACTTCGTCGCCCGCGCCCGCGAGGCCGGCGTCGAGGTGCCGATCATCCCCGGCGTCATGCCCATCACGAGCTACGAGGGCGTCAAGCGGATGACGACCCTTTCCGCCGCGGAGCTGCCCGAGGGCCTCGAGCGCGAGCTCGACCTCCGCAGGGACGATCCCGAGGCCATCGCGGAGCTCGGCGTCTCCTACGCGACGCTCCAGTGCGCCGACCTGCTGGCGGGCGGCGCACCCGGCATCCACTTCATCACGCTGAACCGGTCGCCCGCGACCCGCGCGATCCTCTCCTCGCTGCGCCTCATGCAGCCCTGGCGCGCCGCCGACCCCGTCTGAGCACGGCCCGAGGGCCGTGCGCCCGGCGCGCCCAGCGGGCATGCTGGGCAGGATGGTGTCGTCCATGTCCTCGCTCCTCCGCCTCCTGACCCTCGCCGCGGTGCTCGCGGGAGTGGTCGCCTCACCCGCGGGCGCGGTCGTCGGCGGGACCCGCACCCCGGCCGGCGCCGGGAGCTTCGTCGTCGCGCTCGTGGACAGCAGCGAGGGGCGCCGGACCGTCGCCGCCGGCCAGTTCTGCGCCGCGACCGTCGTGGCCCCGGACGCGCTCGTGACCGCCGCCCACTGCCTCGAGGACGAGGACGGCTACCGCACGGACGCCGATGACATCCGCATCTTCGCCGGGCAGGTGCTGCCGCTTCGCAAGGGGACGCTCCTGCCGGTCCGCTCGCTCAAGACCCACCCGGACTTCGACGACGGGGCGGGCGAGGCGAACGCGGACGTCGGCGTGATCCGCCTGCGCAAGCCGCTGAAGGGCGTCACGGCGATCCCGCTCGCCGCTCCCGAGGACGCCGGGAGCTGGCAGCCCGGGGTGTCGCTCGGGCTGTGGGGCTGGGGGAACCGCGCGACGGGCGAGGGCCAGAACTTCCCGCGGCAGCTCCACGACGGCGTCGTGCAGCGCTACACGGACGCGCGCTGCGACGACCTCTACGGCCGCTACTTCAACGCGGCCACCCAGCTCTGCGCCGGCACGCCGGACGGCCGCGTGGACGCCTGCCAGGGCGACTCGGGCGGCCCGCTCACCGCCACGCGGCCCAACGGCCGCGTCGTGCTCGTCGGTGTCGTCTCCTACGGCGAGGGCTGCGGCAAGCCGGAGTTCCCGACGGTCTACACGAAGCTCTCGCGGTACCGGACGTTCCTGGCGGGCGCCCTCAAGCCGCAGGCGAAGCGCGGGGGCTAGACGGGGCGCAGGGCGGACGGGCGGTCGGGCGGACGGGCGGTCGGGCGGACGGGCGGTCGGGACAGCGGGCGTGGAACGTGGCGTCTGGCGCACCGTTCGACGCCGGCTGTG
>JAOPZO010000474.1 GCA_025964065.1 Solirubrobacterales bacterium
CTCGCGCCGGCAGCCGACGGGGGCGAGGCGCCCGGCCTGATCTGGAACGGCACCCCGCGGGTCTTCGCACCCGACGAGCTCCCGAGGGACAGGATCCTCGCGGGCAGCATCCGCAACGCGGCCGGCCGCCCGGTCGACCTGCGGGTCGACCGGGTCGACGTGAAGGACGCGGACGGGCGCTCGCTCGGCGCCAACGTGCGCTTCGTCTCCTCCTTCGGCCACGGGCTCTACGGGCCCGGCGGGCCGCCCGCGCCCCTCCAGGCCTCCCGCTACGACCAGGCCCGGCTCGGGGAGCGGCTCACGCTGCCGCCCAACGAGGACCGGCCGATCACCGTGGCGTGGCGTGTGCCGAAGGGCCGGGCGGGCGCCGCGAGCGTCGAGGTCTCCGGCTTCTCCCTCGCGCTGCCGTAGGCTCGCGGCATGCGCCGCTACGATCCCGACCCGGGCCTCTCGGCGTTCGCGGTCGTCATCGGCGCGGGGCTCGGGATCGTCCTCTCGGCCGTCCTCGGATTCGGCGCCACGGGCACCATCGTCCTCGTCGTCATGGGGATCGCGCTGGCGGGGCTCCTCGCCTCGGCGCTCGGGATCGTCGGGGAGCGCGACCGCGGCGAGGGCGCGGACGACCTCCCCTCGCACTACGACGACTACTGAGCGGCGAGCCCCTCGAGGAACGCCGCAACGGCGTCGAGGTAGGGCGGCAGGTCGAGCAGGAACGAGTCGTGCCCCCAGGAGGACGGGACGTCGAGGTGCTCGACGTGCGCCCCCGCGGCGCCGAGGTGCCCGGCGATGGCCGTGGAGTGCGCGGTGGAGAAGCGCCAGTCCGAGTCGAACGACACGACGAGGTGGCGGGTACCGGCGGCCGCGGCGGCCCGGGCGCGGGCGTCCCCGTCCCCGAAGGCGTCGAAGCCGTCCATGCAGCGGGAGAGGTGGAGGTAGGCGTTCGCGTCGAAGCGCTCGAGGAACCGCTCGGCCTGGTGGAACAGGTACCGCTCGACCTCGAAGGAGGGTCCGCGAAGCGTGATCTCGGTTCCCGCGACGCGCTCGCGGCCGAAGCGCTCCTGCATGCCGTCGTCGGACAGGTACGTCACGTGCCCGAGCATCCGGGCGATCGACAGGCCGTCGTCGGGCCGCACGCCGTGGCGCGCGTAGTCCCCGCCCCGGAAGGCGGGGTCCCGCAGGATCGCCTCGCGCGCGACGGTCGAGAGTGCGAGGTTCTGCGCCGAGAGCGCCCCGCTCGCGGCGATGATCGCCGCGCCGGCGAGCTCGCCGGGGTGCGCGAGCGACCACTCGAGGGCCTGCATCCCGCCCAGCGAGCCGCCGACGGCCGCCAGCGGCGCGTCGATTCCCAGGTGCGCGAGCAGCCGACGGTGCAGCTGAACCTGATCGCCCACCGTGACGAGCGGGAAGCCCAGGCCGTACGCCTGGCCCGTCGCGGGATTCGTCATCTGGGGTCCCGTGGTGCCCTGGCAGCCCCCGAGGAGGTTCGCGCAGACGACGTGGAAGCGGTCCGTGTCGACGGGGCGGCCCGGACCGACCATCGTGGTCCACCAGCCGTCCTCCCCCGTGACGTGCGCGTCGCCCGTCAGCGCGTGGCAGACCACGACGGTGTTCCGCCCGTCGGGGCGACCCCACTGCTCGAACGCGACCTGCAGCTCTGCGAGGACCGCGCCCGAGGCGAGGCGGAACGGCCCGAGTGCCGCCGTCTCGCGCCCCGCGCTCACCCGCGGGTCCGCTTGGACGAGATGACGCCCGTGTCGAACCCCGCGAGGTGGAGCCCGCCGGCGAAGCGCGCGTGCTCGATCTTCAGGCAGCGGTTCGTGACCGTGTCGAGTCCCGCGCCGTGCGCGACGGCCACGGCCTCGTCCGAGTGCAGGCCGAGCTGCGCCCAGAACACCTTGGCGCCGACGGCGACGGCGTCCTCGGCGACGCCCGGGAGTGCGGCCGGCGGCCGGAAGGCACATACGACATCCGGTGTCCCGGGCAGCTCGGACACCGTGGTGTAGGCGGTGAGCCCGAGGACCTCCCCGCCCTTGGGCGTGACGGGCCAGAGCTCGAAGTCGGCCGACCCCGAGCGGAGATAGCTCAGGACGAAGTTCGATGCCTTGGCGGGGTCGGCGCTCGCCCCGACGACGGCGATGGTGTGCGAGCGGCGCAGGATCGCGCGGCGCTCCGCGGCGCTCGGCGCGTTCCAGGTGCCGCGGCTCGTCTCGACGGTCTCGAGGCTCATGAGGCCACCGTGGCGGCGGCGGCCGCGGCGGCGGCGGCGAGGCCGCGGTCCAGGTCGTAGAGGAGGTCCTCGAGGTCCTCGATCCCGACGGAGATGCGGACGAGGTCCGGCAGCACGCCCGCGGCCTCCAGCGCCTCCGTGGAGAGCTGGCGGTGGGTGGTCGACGCCGGGTGGATGACGAGCGTCCGGGTGTCCCCCACGTTCGCGAGGTGCGAGCAGAGCTCCACGGCCTCGATGAAGGCCTCGCCCGCCGCGCGCCCGCCGTGGAGGCCGAAGGAGAAGACCGCGCCGGCCCCGTGCGGGAGGTACTTCTCGGCCAGGTCGTGGTTCGGGTCCCCCGGCAGGCCGGCGTAGCGGACCCAGTCGACGCGGGCGTCGGCCTCGAGCCACTGCGCGACGGCCTGCGCGTTGCGGACGTGGGCCTCCATCCGCAGCGGGAGCGTCTCCATGCCCGTGAGGAGCATGAACGCGTTGAAGGGGCTGAGGACGCCGCCGAGCGTGCGGAGCCCCTCGACCCGGAGCTTCGTGCAGAAGCCGTATTCGCCGAAGTTGTCCCAGAACTTGAGGTTGCCGTAGGTCGCCACGGGCTCGGTCATGATCGGGAAGTTGCCGTTGCTCCAGTCGAAGCGGCCCGAGTCCACGACGACCCCACCGAGCGAGGTGCCGTGGCCGCCGATGAACTTCGTCGCGGAGTGCAGGACGACGTCGGCGCCGTGGTCGAGCGGGCGGCAGAGGAACGGCGTCGTGAGCGTGGAGTCGACGACGAGCGGCAGGCCCGCCGCGTGGGCGGCGTGGGCGAGCGCGCCGAGGTCGGCGACGGTGCCGGCCGGGTTCGCGATCGTCTCGGTGTAGAGGAGCTTCGTGCGGCCCGGGATGATCGCGTCCGCGAAGGCCTGCGGATCGTCCGGCGCGACGAACGTCGTCTCGATCCCCAGGCGCCGGAGCGTCACGTCGAGCAGGACGTAGGTGCCGCCGTAGAGCGCGCTCGAGGCCACGACGTGGTCGCCCGCGCCCGCCAGCGCGGTGAGGACGAGCGCCGCGGCGGCCTGCCCGCTCGCCGTGGCGACGGCGCCGATGCCGCCCTCGAGGCTCGCCACGCGCTCCTCGAACGCCGCGACGGTCGGGTTCCCGAGACGGGAGTAGACGTTCCCGTACTTCTGCAGGGAGAAGAGGTCGGCGGCGTCCTGGACGTCCTCGAAGACGAACGACGTCGTCTGGTAGATCGGGACGGCGCGCGCCCCGGTCGTCGGGTCGGGGCGGCCGCCGGCGTGCAGCGCCCGCGTGCGGGCACCCCAGGCGCGGTCCTCGGGCTGGGTCATGCAGAGGACGCTACCGCTCACGCGGATCCGCACGCGCCGTATTTGCCCTAACCCTGATCCGGAATGTTAGGTTGAGTTTGCACCCCCTCTGAAAGGCAGCGCATGCCCAGCGTCTCCGAAGTCATCGCCACCCTCACCGGCGCGGCGGAGCAGGATCCCGCCAACGTCCAGCCCGTCGTCCGCACCGCGGGCCACCTGACCGGGACCACGGAGGTCACGCTCAAGGCCGGCCGCCACACCGTGGTCGTCGACGAGCCGACCGCCCTGGGCGGCGGCGACGCGGCCCCCGGCCCCGTCGACTACGCGGTCATCGCGCTCGCGAGCTGCCAAGCGATCACGTACCGCTTCTGGGCCGAGAAGCTCGGCATCGCGCTCGACGACGTCGAGGTGAAGGTCGAGGCGGACATCGACCTCCGGGGCTGGCTCGGCCTGGACGCGTCCGTTCGCTCCGGCTTCTCCGCCGTGCGCATCGAGGTCACCCCCGTCGGCTCCGAGAGCGCCGACCGCTACCAGGAGCTCGCCGACGCGGTCGACGGCCACTGCCCCGTCCTCGACCTCTTCGCGAACGCGACGCCCGTCGAGCGGAAGGTCGCCGTCGGCGCCTAGCGAGGTCTAGGACCGCACGACGCGCAGCAGCCCGACGGCTGCGAGGAACCCCGCGTACAGGCCGGGCTCGGTGATGACGTCGAGCTCGGTCTGCAGCGCGAAGACGACCCCGAGGGCCACGATCGTCGCGCCCACCGCGGTCTGCGTGATCGCGAAGCCGCGCTCGGCCATCCGGCCCGCGAGGAGCACCGCGACGCCGAGCGCCACGACGTAGATCGAGGCAGCCGAGAGATCCACCTCGTACTCGAAGCGCGCGACCGGGCCGAGGCCGAAGACGGTCAGGACGACCGCCGTCGACCAGTACGAGCCGCCCGGGCCGCCGAGCAGGGCGGCGACGAGGTAGACGACCCCGAGGACGAACGGCGTCCAGTGGAAGCCGATGTCCGCGGAGTCGAGCAGGAGCCACGTCGCCGCGGCACCTGCCAGCAGCACGAGGCCCTGCAGGCGGCGCGCGCTCACCGCGCGGCCGCCCGAGGTCCTGCTAGGCGAGCATGCGATGTGCCGTTGAGCCCTGCGGGCTCAGGCGACATCCCGCAGCTTCTGCGCCTCCGCGAGGGACTGCAGCTTCTTCAGGGACTGGTTCTCGATCTGGCGGATGCGCTCGCGCGTGACGTTGAACGTGCGGCCGACCTCGTCGAGCGTCCGGGGGTGCTCCCCGCCCAGGCCGTAGCGGAGCTCGAGGACGCGGCGCTCGCGGTAGGAGAGGTTCTCCAGCGCCTCGCGCAGCGCCTCCTTCGTGAGGATCTCGGCGGCGCGCTCGTACGGCGACTCAGCGCGCTCGTCGGCGATGAACTGGCCGAACTCCGACTCCTCCTCGTCGCCGACGGGCTTCTCGAGGGACACGGGCGCCTGCGCGGAGCGCTTGATCGACTCGACCTCCTCGGGGTCGATGCCGGTGACGTCCGCGATCTCCTCCGCCGTGGGCTCGCGACCGAGCTCCGTGACGAGCTTGCGCTCGGCGCGGCCGATCTTGTTGAGCTTCTCGACGACGTGGACCGGGATGCGGATGGTGCGGGCCTTGTCGGCCAGGGCGCGCGCGATGGCCTGGCGGATCCACCAGGTCGCGTACGTGGAGAACTTGAAGCCCTTGCGGTAGTCGAACTTCTCCGCGGCACGGACGAGGCCGAGCGTCCCCTCCTGGATCAGGTCGAGGAAGGGCAGACCCTGGTTGCGGTAGTTCTTGGCGATCGAGACGACGAGGCGGAGGTTCGACTCGACCATCTTCTGCTTCGCGTCGAGGTCGCCGCGCTCGATGCGCTTGGCGAGGTCGACCTCCTCCTGGGCGGTGAGCAGGCGGACCTTGCCGATGTCCTTCAGGAACAGCTGGAGGCTGTCCGTGGTCATGTCGGCGCGGAGGTCGAGACCGGCCTTCTTCGTGTTCCGGCCGCGCCGCTTGTCGGGCGCGCGCTCGACCTCGTTGGCGGCGACGTTCGCCGGGTCGATCTCCTCGACGAGCTCGATCTCGGACTTCTCGAGGAAGCCCTGGAGCTCCTCGACGTCGGACTCGTCGAGGTCGAGCTCGGAGACCGCCTTGGCGATCTCCGCGTAGGTGAGGACGCCGACCTGCGCGCCCTTCGCCATGAGGCCCTTGATCTCTTCGAGTTCCTGCAGTTCCACTACTGACATCTGAGTCCGTTTCGTCCGCTGGACCCGTGGGGGCCCTGCATGTGCTCGTATCGGAGGATCTAGCCCGCGGCGGTGCAGGGCGGAGCGCCCCGGCCGCACCCTCGGACGAAGCACCGATCCTAGCGCCTCATCCCGCGACCACCAACGGGTTTCCGTGCCCCCCAGGGCACGGTTCACCGTGCTGACTACGCCACGGGTACGGCTTGGTTTCAGCCCGTGGGCCGAGCCGTTCCGGGGCGCCTCACGAGAAGGTGTCGGCAGGCGCGCCGGGGCGCTTGAGGTCGCGGGTGCGGGATGATGCGCCGCGTGACCCCGCCCAAGGACCGCAAGCCCGTCGACCCCGGCGTCCTCGGAGGCCTCTCGCGCACGCGCCCGCAGCGCCGGAGCACGAAGCGCGGCACCCAGGCCGACCCGGCTGCCACGG
>JAOPZO010000477.1 GCA_025964065.1 Solirubrobacterales bacterium
GCGACCGCCACCGCCGCGAAGGGCGGGGCGTCGACCGCGCCGGCCGCGAGCTCCGGTGGCGTCGCGACCGCTCCCGCCCCGGGCGCCGAGTCGCTCCTCGACTACCTCCTCGGGGGTGGCGCGTGAAGCGTCGCAGCCAGGCCTCCATCGCGGCCAACCCCGTCCTCATCGGCGCGGCGACCGTCCTGGTCATCGTCGTCGCGGTCTTCCTCGCGTACAACGCGAACTCCGGCCTGCCGTTCGTCCCGACCTACTCGCTGAAGGCCGACGTGCCGAGCGCCGCGCAGCTCGTGAAGGGCAACGAGGTCCGCCTCGGCGGCGTGCGGGTCGGCGTCGTCGACGAGATCAAGCCGAAGCAGCTCGCAAGCGGCCGCGTCGTCGCGCAGCTCGGCCTGAAGCTCGAGACGACCGTCAAGCCGCTGCCCGCCGACTCCACGCTGCTCGTCCGCCCGCGCTCCGCGCTCGGCCTGAAGTACGTCGAGATCACGAAGGGCACGAAGGCCGAGGGCTACGAGGACGGCGCGACGATCGCGCTCGGCCAGGCGACCCCGGCCCCCGTCGAGTTCGACGAGTTCCTCTCGACCTTCGACGAGCCGACCCGCGTCGCCTCCCGCGCGAACCTCACCGAGTTCGGCAACGCGCTCGGCGGCCGTGGCCAGGACCTGAACGTCGCGATCGAGAACCTCAACCCGCTGCTCGTGAACCTCCAGCCCGTCATGCGGAACCTCTCGGACCCGCAGACGAAGCTCGCGCGGCTCTTCCGGGCGCTCGGCGCGACGGCCGCGGAAGTCGCGCCCGTGGCCCAGACGCAGGCCGCGATGTTCCGCAACCTCGACACGACCTTCGGCGGCCTGGCCAACGTGACCGGCCCGATCCAGGAGTCGATCACGGGCGGCCCGCCCGCGCTCGACGCGGCGATCCGCGGCCTGCCGCGGCAGCGTCCGTTCATCCGGAACACGGAGGCGTTCTTCGCCGAGCTGCGCCCGGGCGTCCGGTCGCTCTCGACCGCCGCGCCGACGCTCGCGGACGCGCTCGAGATCGGGACCCCCGTCCTGCGCCGCACCGTCGAGCTGAACCGTCGCCTGAAGCCGACCTTCCAGTCGCTCCAGCGCTTCGCCGAGGACCCGCTCGCCAAGCTCGGCCTGAACGACCTCGCGCACACCTCCCGCGTGCTCGCGCCGACGATCCGCCAGCTCAAGCCGGCCCAGACGGTCTGCAACTACGTCTCGCTCTGGTTCCGCAACGTCTCCTCGCTCCTGAGCCAGGGCGACGCGAACGGGACGGGCCAGCGCTTCATCATCATCGCCACCCCGCAGGGCCCGAACAACGAGGGGCTGTTCTCCTCCGCGCCCGCCAACGGCCCGGGCCGGGACAACTACCTGCACTCCAACGCGTACCCGAACGTGGCCGCTCCCGGCCAGACCCGGGAGTGCGAGGCGGCCAACGAGACCTACGCGCCCGGCAAGCAGGTCATCGGCAACGTCCCGGGCAACCAGGGCACCCGAACCGAGAAGACGGTGATCGACCGGCGATGATCGGCCGCACCCGCACCCGCACCCTCCGCAAGGACCGGACCGGCGCGAACCCGCTGCTCGTCGGCCTGCTCGTCGCCGTCGTCGCGGTCATCGGCGTCTACTTCGGCTTCACGAAGGCGAATCCGTTCGCCAACCCGTTCGAAGTCAAGGCCGTCTTCGAGTCGGCCGTCTCCATCCGGAAGAACTCGCCCGTGCGCGTCGCCGGCGTGAACATCGGCAAGGTCAAGCGCGTCGAGCGCCAGGACGGCACGGACGCCGCGGTCGTCCACCTCGAGGTGCAGGACAAGGCGCTGCCGATCCACAAGGACGCGACGCTCAAGATCCGCCCCCGCATCTTCCTCGAGGGCAACTTCTTCGTCGACCTCGAGCCCGGCACCCCCGGTGCGCCGACCATCCGCAGCGGCGACACCATCGCGATGACGCAGACCGCGACGCCCGTGCAGCTCGACCAGGTGCTCACGGCGCTGCAGAGCGACACCCGCGAGAGCCTCAAGACGCTTCTGCGCGGCTACGGCGAGGCGCTCACCGCCGAGCCGACCGTCACGGACGACCGCAACGGCGATCCGCTCACCCAGGGCGAGACCGCCGCCGAGTCGCTGAACGACGCGACGAGGACCGGCGCGGACGCGTTGCGCGGCACCTCGATCGTCAACGACGCGCTGCAGGGCGAGGAGCAGGGCGACCTCGGCGGCCTCATCAAGTCGCTCGGGCAGGTCACGGCCGCGCTCGACACCCGCAAGCCGCAGCTGCAGGACCTCATCACGAACTTCAACGTCACCATGGGCGCGCTCGCGTCGGAGAGCACGAACCTCCGCGCCTCGATCCGGGGCCTGGCGCCGACGCTGCGCACGACTTCCCGCACCCTCGGGACGCTCAACGCCGCGTTCCCGAGCACCCGCGCCTTCGCCCGCGAGCTCATCCCGGGCGTCCGCGAGACGCCCGCGACGATCACCGCGGCCCGCCCGTGGATCGCCCAGACGCGCAAGCTGCTGGGGGAGCGGGAGCTCCGCGGCCTCGTCCGCGAGCTCCGCCCGACCACCGCGAACCTCTCGCGGGTCGTGGACACCGGCGTGCAGCTGCTCCCGCAGATCGACGACCTCTCGCAGTGCCTCTCGAAGGTCATCCTGCCGACGGGCGACATCAAGATCGAGGACGGCAACCTCACGACGAACCGCGAGAACTACAAGGAGTTCTGGTACGCGATGGTCGGCCTCGCCGGTGAGTCGCAGAACTTCGACGGCAACGGCCCGTACGTCCGCTTCCAGACGGGCGGCGGCGACCAGTCGATCTCGACGGGCACGGGCGGGACGCTGCAGGAGCCGATCTTCGCGAACGTCTCCTCCCCGCCGATCGGGACGCGCCCCGCGTACCCCCAGCGCCGCCCGCCGTACCGGCCCGAGGCCCCGTGCAAGGAGCAGCGCATCCCCGACCTGAACGCCGCCAAGAACGGCCGGGCGGACGCGGTGGGCCGTGCCGGCGTGCGCATCGCCCCGACCCCGGCGGAGAAGGCGAAGGTCGAGGCCGCGAAGGCCGAGGCCGCGACCCCCGGCGCCGCACCGAAGCTCGAGGGCACGCTGACCGGTGACCTCGTGTCGCGCCTGAACCCCTTCGCGGGCGGGGCGGGCCGATGAGGATCGTCCGCAAGTACGCCGTGAACGTCTCGGCCATCATCGGCCTGGCGCTCATCGCCGCGCTCGTCGGCGGCTACATCCTGAAGAACCAGCGCTTCACGCTGCCGAGCGCCGTGCCGTTCCTCGGCTCGGACTTCGTCAACTACCAGGCGACGCTCCCGACGGCGCAGTCGATCACCCCGGGCCAGGGGCAGACGGTCAACGTCGCCGGCGTCCCGGTGGGCGAGCTCTCCAAGGTCGACCTCGTCGACGGCCGTGCCGTCGTGACGATGAAGATCCGGCGCAAGTTCACCCCGATCTACAAGGACGCCACCGCGGTCGTGCGCCCGAAGACGGGCCTCAACGACATGATCATCGAGCTCTCCCCGGGCTCGAAGTCCCGCGGCGAGCTGCCGACGTCCTCGCCGATCCCGGTGGAGCAGTCGCTCTCGTCCGTCAACCTCGACGAGATCCTCGCCGGCCTCGACGGCGACACCCGCTCCTACCTCCAGATCCTGCTCGGCGCGGGCGGACAGGCGCTCGACGGCAACGGCAGGGCGCTCTCGAACACGCTGCGCCGCTTCGAGCCGACGAGCTCGTCGCTGGACAAGATCATGAGCAAGCTCGAGGACCGCCGCGGGAACATCCGCCGGACCGTCTCGAACTTCCGCAAGCTCTCCGCGTCCCTCGCGAGCAAGGACGACGACCTCGTCTCGCTCGTCGACTCCTCCGAGGCCGTCTTCCGCTCCTTCGCGAACCAGGACGCCCGGCTGCGCGAGGCGATCCGCGAGCTGCCGAGCACGCTGGCCTCGACGAACACGAACCTCGCGAAGGTCGACGAGCTCGCGAGCGAGCTCGGCCCGGGCCTCGAGCGCCTGCGCCCCGCGGCGCGCGCCCTGGCGCCCTCGCTGCGCGACACCCGCCCGTTCCTGCGGAAGACCACCCCGGTCATCCGCGACGAGCTGCGCCCGTTCTCGCGTGAGGCGCTGCCCACCATCCGCCTGCTGCGCCCGGCCGCCCGCGACCTCGCGCAGATCACGCCGGACCTGACCCGCACGTTCAAGGTCGTCAACACGCTCTTCAACACGCTGGCCTTCGACGACCCGAAGGACAACAACGACTCGTACCTCTTCTGGTTCGGCTGGGCCAACCACCTCGGCAACGCGGTGTTCGGCCAGGCCGACGCCCACGGCCCGATCCGCAAGGGCGTCGTGCAGGTCTCCTGCTCGAGCCTCGCGACGCTCGACTCGATCAAGAAGGTCAACCCGCAGCTCGGCACGCTCGTGAGCCTGCTCGACGCGCCGCTCACCAGCGACGTGTGCCCCGCCACCTCGCAGCCCGGCAGCGGCACCACGGGCCCCACCGGCGCGACGGGTCTCGGCGGCCTCGTCCCGACGCTGCCGGCCCTGCCGACGGCGCGCTCGACCCAGGACGGTGAGGGCTAGTGCAGAAGCAGGCCCCGACCTTCGGGCGGCTCGCGGTGATGGTCGGCTTCGCGCTGTCCTGCTTCGGCCTGCTCCTCTTCCTGTGGCTCGCCTTCGGCGGTCCCGTGCCCCTGCAGCCCAAGGGCTACCGGCTCCACACGTCGTTCGGCGAGGCGACGCAGCTCTCCAAGGAGGCCGATGTCCGGATCTCCGGCGTCTCCGTCGGCAAGGTCAAGGACATCGTCACGGACGCCGAGTCCGGCCGCTCCGACGCGACCATCGAGCTCGAGTCCCGCTACGCCCCGCTGCCGCGCGACACCCGCGCGACCCTCCGCCAGAAGACGCTGCTCGGCGAGACCTACGTCGAGCTGACCCCGGGCTCCCGCAAGGCCGGCTTCGTGGCCGAGGACGGCACGCTGCCCGCGGCCAACGTCTCGCCCACCGTCGAGCTCGACGAGATCTTCCGCGCCTTCGACCCGAAGACCCGCCGTGAGTTCCAGTCCTGGATGCAGGAGCTGGCCGTCGCGAGCAAGGGCCGCGGCCGTGACCTGAACGACACGCTCGGGAACCTCTCGCCGTTCGCGCAGGACACGAACGCGCTGCTCAAGATCCTGAACGCGCAGAAGGGGGCCGTCCGCGCGCTCTCGGCGAACACGGGCGAGGTCTTCGAGGCGCTCTCGGAGAACCGCGGCCGGCTCGCCTCGCTCATCACGAACTCGAACCGGGTCTTCGAGGTCACCGCACGCCGGAACGAGGAGCTGCAGGAGACCTTCCGGGCGCTCCCGACCTTCGAGCGCGAGGCGACCCAGACGGTCAACCGCCTCACCGCGTTCTCCGGGAACGCGAACCCGCTCATCACGCAGCTGCGGCCCGCGGCCCGCCAGCTCTCGCCGACCCTGACGGACCTCTCGGCGCTGTCGCCGGACCTCAAGGCGCTCTTCCGCGACCTCGGGCCGCTCATCACGGCCTCCAAGGCGGGCCTGCCGGCGACGCAGCGGTTCCTCGACGAGCTGCGCCCGTTCCTCGGCGCGACCGACCCGGCGCTCGCCCAGCTCAACCCGATCCTGACGTTCGTCGGGCAGTACAAGGACGAGCTGAACTCCTTCTTCGCCAACACCGTCGCGACGACGCAGGCGACGACGGAGGAGGCCACGGGCCCGAACCTCCACTACCTCCGCACGACGAACCCGCTGAACCTGGAGAGCCTCGCGCTGTACAAGGAGCGGCTCGGCTCGAACCGCGCGAACCCGTACCAGCTGCCCCGCGCCTACCAGGACCTCAAGGACGGCCTGCCCGTCTTCGACGCCCGGACCTGCGGCCGCGGCAACGTGCCGAACGTCATCCCGCGCGACACGGTCACCGCGCTGCTCGGGGCGGACGCCTCGCGCATCATCGGCGACCTCGTCTCCCGCGTCGGCGGCCCGGCGACGCAGACCGCGGCGCCGCCGTGCAGGCAGCAGGGCAAGTTCGACTTCGGCGGCGAGCTCACGCAGTACCCGCACGTCAACCCAGCGCGCAACGGCTCGAGCCCGAGCGGCAGCGGCCGGTAGGGCGCTCCCGGCGCGCCGGGAGCCCCGCGTGAGCGACACTGGTGCCGATGTCCCGGATTCTCGCCTCGCTGATGGCCATGGCCACCCGGCGCCCGGTGCTGGTCGTCGTGCTGACCGGCGTGCTCGCCGTGGCGGGCGGCGCCTTCGCGCTGCTCAAGCTGGAGGCGCAGACGTCGTCCGACACGCTCGTGGGGCGCGGGACCGCGGAGTTCGAGGCCTCCGCGGACTACGCGAAGCGCTTCGGGGACGACGCGGTGTACGTGCTGGTCCGCCAGCCCGCGGTCCAGAGCGCGCTCACGAACGACCTCCTGCGGCTGATCGCGCTCGAGGGCTGCCTCAGCGGCGCCCTGCCCCGTGGTCAGCAGCCCATCGGCGGCATGGATGGCCCGTGCGGGCAGCTCGCCCGGACGAAGCCCGCGAAGGTCGTCTTCGGCCCGGGCACGTTCATCAACACCTCCGTCGGCCAGATCCAGGACGAGTTCCAGCGCCAGATCGGCGCTGCGAGCACCCGGGCGAACCAGGTGGCCGAGGCAGCCCGCCAGGTCGCCAGGCGCCAAGGGAAGTCGAAGGCGGCCCAGGAGAAGGCCGCGGGCGCGGCCTCCCAGGCCGTGACGAACGAGTTCACGCTGACCTACGCGCGGCTCGGGCTCAAGTACGGGCTGACCGCGCCGCCGCAGCTCAACGACACGAAGTTCGTCTCGCAGCTGGTCTTCGATGCGACGAAGCCGCCCGGGACCCCGAAGTCGCGCTTCGCCTACATCTTCCCGGCGAAGGACGCCGCGCTCATCCAGGTGCGGCTCAAGCCCGGGCTCACGACCCCCGCGCGCAAGCAGGCGATCGAGACGATCCGCGCGGCGGTGCGGATGCCGGACTGGAGGCTCCCGAACGGGAAGGGCAGCTACGTCGTCACGGGAGCGCCCGTCGTCGTCGCCGACCTCACCGACTCCATCTCGCGGGGGATCGGGGTGCTGCTCGTCGGCGCGCTGCTCGTCATGGCGCTCGTGCTCGCCGCCGTCTTCCGCACCCGGCTGCGCCTCCTGCCGCTGGGGGTCGCCGTCGCCGCGACCGGCATGACCTTCGGGCTGCTCGCGCTCGTGGGCGCCTCGCTGACGATCGCGACCATCGCCGTGCTCCCGGTCCTGATCGGTCTGGCGGTCGACTACGCGATCCAGCTCCAGTCCCGGGTGCAGGAGGAGGAGCGCGCCGGCCACCCGATCGCCGACGCGGTGCAGGCCGTGGCGCAGGCCGGCGTGCCCACGGTGCTCACCGCCGCGACCGCGACCGCCGCGGGCTTCCTCGTGCTGCTGCTCTCGCCCGTCCCGATGGTGCGCGGCTTCGGGGTGCTCGTCGTGGTCGGCATCGCGATCGCGTTCGTGTTGACGCTGACGCTCGGCACCGCGGTGCT
>JAOPZO010000480.1 GCA_025964065.1 Solirubrobacterales bacterium
GCGAGCGCCGCGGGCATCCCGCTCGCGGTGCTCCCGAGCGGCACCGCGAACGACTTCGCGGGCTTCCTCGACCTTCCGGACGACCCGGAGGAGGCCGCCCGCCTCGCCGCCGACCCGGCCGCGCGGACGCGCCGGATCGACGTCGGCCGCTCGGGCAGGATCCCGTTCCTGAACGCCGCGGCCTGCGGGCTCTCCGTCGCCGCGGCGGAGCACGCCACGCCGCTGAAGAAGGCGCTCGGAGCGGCCGCGTACGCCGTCGGCGCCGTCCGCGCCGGGGCGGGCGAGGACGCCTGCACGTACCGGGTCTTCGTCGACGGCGAGGAGCGCTTCGACGGCGAGGCGTGGCAGGTCATCGTCTCCGGGACGGGCGCGTTCGGCAACGGCGCCGAGGTCGAGCCGGCCGACCCCGCCGACGGCGAGCTCCACGTCACCGTGCTGCACGGCGGCTCCCGCGTGGCGCTGCCGCTCCGCGCGTGGGGCATGCGCCAGGGCGGCCTCACCGAGCAGGATGGCGTCACGACGTTCTCCGGCCGGGAGGTCGTCGTGGAGGGCGCGGACGCCTGGAACGTCGACGGCGAGCGCTGCGAGCACGACGACGCCGGGCGCTTCGGGCTCGACGGCCACGTCGACGTCGTGGTCCCGTGAGGGCGCCGCGGGTCGCGCTCGAGCCGCCGCCGAAGCACGTCGCGCGCTTCGCCTGGCCGGCCGCGATCGCCGGGATCCTGGGCGCGCGCTACGCCAGCGAGTCGCTGCGGCACCGGCGGGAGGAGGGCGAGGGCTACTCGCTCGAGGGCGACGGCCTGGACGTCGCGGGCCCGGAGTTCCTGCGGGCCGCGGAGGCGCTCACCGGCGCCCCGATCTCCACGGGCAACACGGTCGAGCTGCACGTGAACGGCGACGCGATCTTCCCCGCGATCATCGACGCCATCCGCAGCGCCACGAAGACGATCACGCTCACGACCTACGTCTTCTGGAAGGGCGAGATCGCCGAGCGGGTCGCCCGCGAGCTCATGGCGCAGGCCGAGAGGGGCCTCCGGGTCACGGTGCTCCTCGACTTCATCGGCTCGGTGAAGATGGACCACGCGCTCGTCGCGGAGATGCGCGAGGCCGGCGTCGAGGTCGCGCTGTTCCGGCCCCCGAGGCCCTACGCGGTGCGCCGCATGAACAACCGCTGCCACCGCAAGCTCCTCGTCATCGACGGCGAGCGGGGCATGATCGGCGGCGTCGGCATCGCCGACGAGTGGACGGGCAACGGCGAGGACCCGGACCACTGGCGCGACACGCACGTCACCGTTCGCGGGCCGGCCGTCCGCGGGCTGCAGGGCGCGTTCGCGGAGAACTGGCTCGAGGCGACGGGGTGCGCGCTCGTCGGGCCGGAGCACCTCCCCGAGCTGCCGCCGGTCGCGGAGGGCGGGCCGATGCAGGTCGTCCGCTCGCGCGCGGGGGTCGGCGACACGAACGTCGAGGCGCTCTACTTCCTCGCGATCGCCTGCGCGCGGGAGACCCTCGACCTGACCGCGGCGTACTTCGCGCCGCGGCCGGCGTTCGTCGAGGCGCTCGAGGACGCGCAGGGCCGCGGCGTCCGCGTCCGGGTGCTCGTCCCGGGTCCGAACATCGACAAGCCGTTCGTGCGCGTCGCGGGCCGCGAGACCTACGCGCGGCTTCTCGCCGCCGGGGTCGAGGTGCACGAGTACCAGCCGACGATGCTGCACGCGAAGACGCTCGTGGTCGACGGCGCCTGGTCGACGGTCGGCTCGGTGAACTTCGACAACCGCTCGTTCCAGCTGCAGGACGAGGCGACGCTCTGCGTGCAGTCCGACGCCTTCGCCGCCGAGCTCACGCGCCAGTTCGGGGAGGACCTCGAGAACGCGGAACGCATCACGGAGGACCGCTGGGACGGCCGCCCCGTGCGCCACCGCCTCCACGAGAAGGCGCTGGCGCTCGTGCGGCGCGAGATCTAGTCGTCCGCGAGCGCCTGCTCGAGCAGCGCGAGGACGCCGTCGCGGGAGGCCGCGGCGGCGTAGAAGCGGGCGGCGTGCGCGAACTGGGCGTCCGCCACGCCCGTGACCGCGGCGAGCTCCTCGTCGGCGAGCCCCGCCCACGCGGCGGGCAGGTCCTTGCGGTTGCCGAAGCCGCCGAGCTGCACGGGCACGGCCTGCAGGCCCCAGCCACGGGACTTGGGGTAGACGACGAAGAGGGCCTCGGGCGCCTGGGTCACCACGGCCTCCCGCCACGGCATGTTGCCCTCGAGCTCCACGACGCGCGGGTCCGTCGCGCGGCCGATCGCGTCGCGGACGAGCTGGCGGGCGCGGTCGAAGGCGGCGGCGCCGGCGAGCTCGCGCTCCAGGATGCCGCGGGCGAGGGCGACCGCCTCGCCGAAGCGCGCGTCCTCCGCGGCCTGGTCGAGCTCCTCGTCCCACGCCGGGTTCATCGCCGCGACGAGGCCGCTGACCGTCATGGGCCGCACGTCCTCGACGAGCGACGTGCTGATCGTCTGGCCCGTGTCGTTCGCGTCGACGCCCTGCACGAGGCGCTCGTCGACCGCGCGGGCGGCCTCCTCGCTCCCGGCCAGCGCGACGCCGTGCTCGCGCCACACGAGGCCGAAGCTCGCGAAGCGGATGCCGTTCTCCCGCTCCCCCGCGCCGCCCTTCTGGTGGTGATCGAAGTCCCCGGACGCCGGGTCCGTGCGCAGGCCGACGTCCACCCGGAGGTCCGCGGCCCCGTGCGCGTCCCGATCGCGGGTGCGGACGAGGTCGAACCGCCCGAGCGCGAGCTCGAGCGTCGCGACCGCGAAGACCTCGTCGGCGTGGAAGTTCCCGGGGTGCGTGGCGACGAGCATCCGCCCAGGCTATGCGGACGGCTCAGGCGCGCCGGGCGGCGGCCGCGACGTTCACGGACAGCTCGTCCCGTCAGCCGATCGGGGAAGGGCCGATGCGCCATCCCCCCTCGACGATCGGTCAGCCGCCGAGGCCGAACCCGACCCGCGGCTCGTCCTTGTCCACCTTGAGCCAGAGGACGTGCTGCAGGTTGAGCTTCACGGTGCCGTCCTCGCCCGAGACCTCGTGCCAGCCGTCGCCGCCGATGGCGCCCTGCAGGCTCGTGAGCTCCTCCTCGGTGACGCGGAGGGCGAGCGGCGGGGAGGCGTGGAAGCCGATGGAGATGCGCTGGGCCATGGGGTCAGTGTCCTTCGTGGGAGGGCTGGACGATCTCGGTGAGCACGCCGCCCGAGGACTTCGGGTGCAGGAACGCGACGCTCGAGCCGCGGATCCCGGTGCGGGGCGTCTCGTCGATGAGCCGCACGCCCGCCGCCGTCAGGCGCTCGAGCTCGGCCACGATGTCCGTGGTCTGGTAGGCGACGTGGTGGATCCCCGGGCCGCGCTTGGCGAGGAACTTCCCGACCGGCGTGTCGGGGCCGAGCGGCGCGAGCAGCTCGACGTGGTTCTCGCCGACGTCGAGCAGCACCGCCTCGACGCCCTGCTCCTCGACCACCTCACGGTGCACGAGCACCATCTCGTAGTCGCGTTCGTAGAGGGCGAGGGCCGCGTCGAGGTCCTCGACCGCGATGCCGATGTGGTCGATCCGGGCGAACATGGGCCGCGGAGTCTATCGGCGGCTCAGTCCGCGGACGGTCCCTCGGGCGCCAGGCCCTCGGCGGCCACGACGCGGAGCCCCGCCTCGCCCGCGCTGCGCCGCAGTCGCGGCACCCCGCGCATGATGAGGTCGAGCTCGCTGCGGTCGATGACCTCCTGCGCGAGGAGGGTCTGGGCGATCTCCTCGAGCTTGGGGCGGTGGTCGGCGATGAGCCGCCGCGCACCGCGCTCGGCCTCGAAGACGAGGTCCTGCTGCTCCTCGTCGCGGATCCGGCGGGTGGTGTCCGAGACGACGTTCGCGTCGGTCACCGCGCGGGCGGTCGCCGCGATGGAGCCCATGCCGAACTCGTGGACCATGGAGTGCGCGATCTCCGCGACCCGCTGCAGGTCGCTGGCCGCGCCCGTGGTGACCGCGCCGAAGACCTGCTGCTCGGCGACCCGGCCGCCGAGCAGGACGGTCATCTGGTCGATGAGCTCCTCCCGGGTCTTGAGGTAGGAGTCCTCGTCCGGGAGGTTCATGACGTATCCGAGCGCGGAACCACGCGGGACGATCGAGATCTTGTGGACGCGGTCCGTCGTCACGAGCAGCTCGCGGCAGAGCGCGTGACCGGCCTCGTGGTAGGCGACGACCCGGCGCTCGTGCGGGTTGAGCGTCGTGGAGGACTGCACGCCCGCGACGACGCGCTCCAGGGCGTCCTCGAAGTCCGCGTGGGCGAGCGCCTCGCCGTCGCGGCGGGCGCAGAAGATCGCGGTCTCGTTGCAGATGTTCGCGAGGTCCGCGCCCGTGAGCCCGCTCGTCTGCGCCGCGACGAGGCGCAGGTCGACGTCGGGGCCGAGCGGCTTGCCGCGCGTGTGCACCCCGAGGACCTTGAGCCGGCCCTCCACGTCGGGCGGCGTGACGAACACCTGGCGGTCGAAGCGGCCCGGGCGCAGGAGCGCCGGGTCGAGCTTGTCGAGGAGGTTCGAGGCGGCGATGACGATGACGTTCTCGGAGTTGGAGAAGCCGTCCATCTCGACCAGGAGCTGGTTCAGGGTCTGCTCGCGCTCGGAGTTGTTGTCCGTGCCGCGGCGGGCGCCGACGGCATCGATCTCGTCGATGAAGAGGATCGACGGGGCGTTCCTGCGGGCCTCGGCGAAGAGGCGCCGGATCCGCGCGGCGCCGAGACCGGCGAACATCTCGACGAAGCTCGACGCCGACTGGGAGAAGAACTGCGCGCCGGACTCGCTCGCCACGGCCTTCGCCAGGAGCGTCTTGCCGGTGCCGGGGGGCCCGTGCAGCAGGACGCCCTTCGGGACCTGCGCGCCGAGCGCCTTGAACTTCCTGGGGTCCTTGAGGAAGTCGACGACCTCCTTGAGCTCCGCCTTCGCCTCATCGACGCCCGCGATCTCGTCCCAGCCGATGTCCCGCATCGCCGTCGGCTTGATCTGCGTCGGCTTCGTCTTGGGCATCATCTTCAGCGTCCGCCAGAGGACGTACACGATCGCCGCCATGAAGAGGAGGCCGAGGACGCCGCCCCAGTCGGAGGCGAAGTCCTGGATCGCGGTGGTCACGGACCCCTGATCGGGGTCCACCGGCATCACCGCCGAGGTCTGCAGGACGCCCTTGAGGCCCGCGATCGCCTCGATGAGGGGCTGCTTGTCCTCGGTCACCCGGGGGAGTGTGGGCCATGCGGAGCCGCGGGTCCATCGGGTGCAGGCCCCACTGGACGGTCGTCCGGTCCTCCGGCCCCGCCGGGCGGTGCCGCCAGGAGCGCCTCGAGCCGGGAGCGGTCGTTGACCCCGAGCTTCCGGTAGGCCCGGCCCAGGTGCCAGTCGACGGTCTTCCGGGTCACCACGAGCGCTTCGGCGATCTCGCGGTTCGTCCGGCCCTGGGCGGCCAGCACCGCGACGCGGCGCTCCGCGGGCGTG
>JAOPZO010000036.1 GCA_025964065.1 Solirubrobacterales bacterium
GGCGCCGGGCGCCCGGCGACGGTCACCGCGTGAGCACCGAGCACGTCGACGACGCCGCGTTCCTGGCCTGCCGGCCGCGGCTGCTCGGCGTCGCCTACGGGATGCTCGGGACCCGGGGCGAGGCCGAGGACGTGGTACAGGAGGCCTGGCTGCGGTGGCGCGCCGCCGGCCGCGAGGCCGTGCGCGACGCCGAGGCGTTCCTGGTCCGGGTGACGACCCGGCTCGCGCTCGACGCGCTCACCTCGGCGCGCGCCCGGCGGGAGACCTACGTCGGCCCGTGGCTCCCCGAGCCGCTCGTGACCGACACGGCGGCGGGTCCGGACGAGGCCCTCGAGGCGGCGGAGGAGCTCGGCTTCGCGCTGCTGGCCGCGCTCGAGCGCCTGGACCCGGTGCAGCGGGCGGTGCTGCTGCTGCGCGACGTCTTCGACCTCGACTACGCGGAGGTCGCCGATGCGGTCGACAAGTCGCCCGCGGCCTGCCGGCAGGCCGTGCACCGCGCGCGCGAGGCGGTGGGACACCCGCGGCGGCGCCACCGGGTGACCCCCGCGGACGAGGAGCGGCTCACCACCGCCTTCGCGATCGCGGTCGCGACGGGCGACCTGGCGGCGCTCACCGCGCTGCTGGCCGAGGACGCGATCCTCTGGTCCGACGGCGGCGCGAGGGTCCGCGCCGCCCGGAAGCCGATCCTCGGCCCCGACAAGGTCGCGCGCTTCCTGCTCGGCGTGGGTCGCAAGGCGCCGAACGGGGTGTCGTTCGAGATCGTCCGGGTCAACGGCGATCCGGGATGGCGGATCACGGGCCCCGAGGGGGTCCTCGCCGTGCTCGCCCTCGAGCTCACGGACGACGCGGTGGCCAGCGTCCGGGTCGTGAACAACCCGGAGAAGCTCGAGCGGGTCTAGCTCGTCCAGCCGCTGCCGGAGCGCTTGAGCACGACGTCGTGCTCGTGGCCGCCCGCGCCGACGATGCGGTAGACGGCCTCGTCGGCGTCGGTGCCGGGGCGGTCGATGACCTGCACGAGGTGGAGCGCGGCGATCGGCTCGCCGCTGTGGTGCCCGCCCTCCCAGGCGATGCGTGCCGCGGCCTCCATCTGGGCGGCGTCCCAGCCGTTGTCGCCGGCGTGAGCCGCCGCGAGCGCCTGGTCGGCTTGCTCGACCTGCTGCTTCAGGCGCGCCTCACGTGCCCGGGCCGCGCGGCCCGAGGCCACGATCCCTCCCAGGACGAGCAGGATGACGAGCGCCAGGAGGACGACCAGGACGATGGCGAAGGGGCTCATGGCAGTGGAGCCTAGGGGTCCTACAGGAGCACGTTCCGGCTCGTGAGGTGCGCGCCGACCTTGCGCTTCACGCGCTGGAGGGCGTTGTCGACGGTCTTCGTATCGCACTCGAGGCGCTCGCCGACCTGCTCGTAGGAGTAGCCGTCGAGGTACAGCGAGAGCACGCGGGACTCGAGCTCGGAGAGCGCCGATGACAGGCATGCGACGAGCGACTGCAGCTCCTCGGTGGAGATGACCTGGTTCACCGGGTCGTGCACGGACGGACCGGCGATGACCTCGTCGAGGGTCGGCTCGCCCTCGGATGCCGACGCGGGCGTCGAGGAGAACGACACGTACTGATTCAGCGGCGTGTGCTTGTTCCGGGTCGCCGTCTTCACCGCGGTGATGATCTGGCGCGTGATGCAGAGCTCTGCGAAGTTGCGGAAGCTCGACTCCCGGTCGGTCCGGTAGTCGCGGACCGCCTTGTAGAGCCCGACGAGGCCCTCCTGGATGAGGTCGTCCGCGTCGCCGCCGGCGAGGAAGTACGACGAGGCCTTGAGCCGCACGAAGCCGTAGTAGCGGCGGACGATGCGGTCGTAGGCGGTGGGATCGCCCTGCTTCGCGAGGGCGATGAGGTAGTAGTCCTCGACCTGCGGTTGAGCGTGAGCGTGTGCGGAGAGACGGGCCACGAGCTTTCCTTTTCTCCTGCGTCCGAGCAGGTGGAAGTAGCTCAGTGACGCACTCCTCCCCTGGCGCCATCTGAAGTGAGAGTCGCGCCGAAGCACACCCGGAGGTGAAGCTCGACTTGACGGTTAGTACGGCGAACCTACTCAGGTCGCGCTCGCAGTGTCAAGCGCACACGCGCCAGAGTCGACGGATTGCAAGACCGCGTTCACGGAGGGGTTCTGGTACGTGCCGTGCGGGGCGCGGGGTCCGCCTCGGCGACGTCGGATCTAGGGTCGTCGAGGCGGCCGGCCCCGCCGCCGTGCCGCCCGCTCAGGCGCGGGTGCGGACGACCTCGTAGATCAGCGCCGCCGCGGCGGCGCTGACGTTGAGCGAGTCGATCCGCCCGCGCATCGGGAGCGCGACGAGCTGGTCGCAGGCGGCGGCCACACGCGGGCGCAGGCCCTTCCCCTCGGCCCCCATCACGAGCGCGACCCCGCCCCGGTAGTCGGGCTCGGTCCACGGCACGGCGCCCTCCATCGCGGCGCCGTAGCACCAGATGCCCTTCGCCTTGGCCGCTGCGAGCGTGTCCGCGACGTTCCCCACCCGCGCGACCCGCAGGTGCTCGACGGCGCCCGCACTCGCCTTGCACGCGGCGGGGGTCACCTCCGCGGAGCGCCGCTCGGGGATCAGCACCCCGGTCGCCCCGGCGCACTCCGCGGTCCGGCAGATCGCGCCGAGGTTCTGCACGTCCTGGACCTCGTCGAGCACGACGAGGAAGGGATCCGGGACCGCCAGCAGCGCCGCGGCGTCGGCGTAGGGGTACGGGTCGGCGAGCGCGCAGACCCCCTGGTGCCCCGCGCTCCCGCAGCGACGCTCGATCTCCTCCGCGGTCGCGGGCTCCGCCGACGGCCGGCCCGGGCCGCCCGCGAGCCAGGGCTCACGCAGCGCGTACTCCGTCGCCCACACCTGCCGCACCCGGCGCCGCCCGGCCCGCAGCGCCTCGTGCACCGCGTTGCGCCCGTAGAGCACGTCCCCGCCGCCTGCCTGATCCT
>JAOPZO010000185.1 GCA_025964065.1 Solirubrobacterales bacterium
GCGCCTGGCGGCCGAAGCGCACGCCGCGCGCCTTGAGCAGCGCCTGGAGCCGCGCCGCGGCGACCCCCGCGGGCCCGTCCGGGCCCGTGACGCCGTGGCCGACGACGAGCGCGCCGAGCTGGCCGCCCAGGTTGAAGTCGGGCTTGAAGCCCGAGTCGACCGAGCCGCGCCGCGCGTCGAGCAGGCCCTCGTCGCCGACCACGCCGCCCGCGACGCGCGTGAGCCCGCGTTCCGCGACGAGCTGGGTGGCCAGGCGCGTGAGGTCCGCGTTCGCGAAGCTCGGGTCGCCGTCCCCGACGAGGTAGAGGTCGCCGGCCTCGAGCGCTTCGCCGTCGTCCGTGGCCCCCGCGTCGGCGAGGACGCGCGTCTCGCGCTGCGCCTTCGCGCCCTGCGTCAGCAGCACGGTCGCGGTCGTGAAGAGCTTCTCGTTCGAGGCGGGCACCAGGGAGAGGTCCGGCCGGCGGGAGAACAGCACGGTCCCCGTGTCGAGCTCGACGACGTGGGCGCCCGCGGCCGAGCCGAGGCGGGCGGACTCCGCCCCGAGCTTCGCGCGGACCTGCGGGCCGTCGAGGGCGTGGGCCGGGGCGACGAGCAGGACCACCCAGGCCAGGACGAGCCCGGGCGTCGTTCGGAGCAGCGGCATCCCCTGGTGGATACCACGGGGGGCGGCCGGGTTGCGGTGGCCGCACCGAGCGCGGGTACGCTCCACGGATGGGCAAGGTCGTCGAGCTGGATCCCCCGAGCGGGCGCGGGCCCAAGCGCGCGCGCGGCGGGCGCCGGCCTCCGCGCTCGCGCACCGCGCTCGTCCTGGGCGGGGGCGGCTTCACCGGCGGCGTCTACGAGATCGGGGCGCTGCGCGCGCTCGACCTGCTCGCGGTGAACAAGACCGTGAACGAGTTCGACGTCTACGTCGGCACGAGCGCGGGCGCGTTCGTCGCCTCGCTCGCGGCGAACGGGGTGACGCCCGAGGAGATGATGCGGGTCGTCAACCAGCAGGTCCCGACGCCGTTCCGGGACATCGACCTCGGCCAGATGCTCCGGCCGAACCTCCTCGAGTTCGCGGCCAAGGGCGCGCTGCTGCCGCTGCGCGCGGCGCTCCTGGCGAAGGAGCTCTTGAGCCGCCCGGGCCAGGTGTCGGCGATGGACCTCGCGGTGGGGCTGGCGGAGGCGCTGCCGAGCGGCTTCTACTCCGGCAAGGGCATCGAGCGCTACGTGCGCACCGTGCTCTCCGACCCGGACCGCACGGACGACTTCCGGATGCTCGCCAAGGAGCTGTACCTCACGGCGACCGACCTCGACACCTGCGAGCGGATCGTGCTCGGCTCCGAGGGGTGGGACGACGTCCCGATCTCCACCGCGGTCGCGGCCTCCACGGCGCTCCCCATGGTCTACAGCCCGATGAAGGTCCGCGAGCGCGAGCTCGTCGACGGCGGCCTCGTCTCCACGACGAACCTCGACATCGCGGTGGAGGCCGGGGCGAAGCTCGTCGTCGTCATCAACCCGCTCGTCCCCTACGTCAACCCGTTCACGACCCAGCGTCAGACGCTGCTCGGCACCCGGCCCCGCCACGTGAGCGACATGGGCTTCCCGCAGATCGGCTACCAGGCGTTCAAGCTCCTCGCCTACCAGCGGCTGCACGAGATGGCGAAGCAGTGGGAGGAGCGCTACCCCGGCGTCGACATCGTCCTCATCGAGCCCGAGCCCGACGACGAGCTCATGTTCCAGACGTCGATGATGAACTTCGCCTCGCGCACCGAGATCGCCCGCCACGGCTTCGAGTCCGTGACGCTGAAGCTCGCCACGGACTACGACCAGTTCCAGGCCGTCTGCGACAAGCACGGGATCGAGATCTCCCCGACGCGCGTGCGCAAGGTCATCAAGCACTTCGGCGCGGAGAAGGAGCACACCCGCGCCTGGCGCAAGATCCTCGAGCAGACGACGGGCGCGCTCCTGCGCCAGAGCTCGGGCTCGGACTAGTCCGCGAGGTGCGAGAGGGCGAGCGCGGCGAACGCCGCCGGGTCCTCCCGCTGCACGAAGTGGCCGAGGCCGGCCATCGTCTCGACCCGCAGGCCGCCCGTGAACCAGGCCTCCTGGCCCGCGAAGACCTCCGGCCCGATGCAGCCGTCGTCGCTGCCGTGGACCACGAGCGCCGGGGCGGCGACGCGGCCCAGTGACACGCGGCGCACCTCCGGGACGGCGAGCTTCGCCAGGCCGCGGTAGTAGCCGAGCGCGGCGGAGAGCCGCCCGGGCCCGACCATGCCGCGGCGGAGCTCGAGGAGCTCCTCGTCGGTGACGTCCCACGTCGGCGACCAGCGGCGGACGAGCGCGTCGAGCCACGCCCAGTCGTCCTTCGTGACGAAGCGCTCGGGCAGCACGGGCGGCTGGAACTGGAGCATGTAGCGGGAGCGCACGAGCTGGCGGGGCCGCGGCTTGAGGAAGTGGGCGGTGTGGGGGACGGCCGCCGTGACGATGCGCCGCACGCGGTGCGGCGCGAGGTTGCCGGCCGCGTAGGCGGCGACGGCGCCCCAGTCGTGGCCGACGACGTCGAAGCGCTCCGCTCCCAGGTGGTCCGCGAGCGCGACGACGTCCCGCCCGAGGTCGAGCGGCGTGGTGCGGCTCCGGGGCGGGAGCGCGGAGGGCGCGTAGCCGCGCAGGGCGGGCGCGACGGCGTGGAAGCCCGCGGCCGCGAGCGCGTCGAGCACGGGGATCCAGCCCCACATCGCGTCGGGGAACCCGTGGAGGCAGACGACGAGCGGGCCCTCGCCGCGCTCGAGGTACGCGAGCTCGACCTCGCCGCGGGTCGTCGTCTGCACGGCGGGGACGGTGGCCATGGGCCGAACCCTACGGCCGACCGCGCTCAGCCCGCGTCGTCGCGGAGCACGGGCGGGAGGTCGAAGCGCTCGAAGTGCTCCGCGCCGATGAAGTGGTGCAGCCCCGTGATCCGGCCGTCCTCCACGTCGAGCAGCACGATGGCCCACGGCGTGTAGGTCCCGTCGCCGACGGGGTTGTAGATCCCCGCGGCGGGCCCGCCGTTGGCCGCGGTCGACACGAGCCGCGAGCCCTCGCACTTCGCCCCGGTGCCCTGCATGAAGGCGACGATCTCCTCGGGGCCCCGCACCCAGAGCGGGAAGGGCGGCATGGAGAACGCGGCCTCCTCCTGCAGGAGCGCGGTGAGCGCCGGCATGTCGTAGCGCTCGAACGCGTCGACGTACCGCGCGAGGAGCTCCTCCTGCCCCGGCGCGACGCTGACGGTGCCCGCGCCCTCGTCGAGCTGGAGGGCGGCGAGCGTCGCCCGGGCGCGCTGCAGCGCGGAGTTCACCCCCGCGACCGTCATGTCGAGCAGCTCCGCGACCTCCGTCGCGCGCCAGCGCAGGACCTCCCGCAGGATGAGCACCGCCCGCTGGCGGGGCGGGAGGTGCTGGAGCGCGGCGACGAAGGCGAGCCGCAGGGTCTCGCGCTCCTCCGCCACGGCGCCCGGATCGGCTTCCAGCGGGAGCACGCGGGTGTCGGCGATGGGCTGGATCCAGGTCGACTCGGGGTGCATGGCACCCAGTGCCCCGTCCGCGGTGGAGGCGGGGGAGAAGTCCATGGGCAGCGCGCGCTTCTGGCGGCCCTGGAGCATGTCGAAGCAGACGTTCGCCGCGATGCGGTGCAGCCAGGCCTTGAGCGCGGCCCGGGCGCCGAGGCGGTCCACGCTGCGCCACGCCCGCACCATCGTCTCCTGCACGGCGTCCTCGGCGTCCGCGCCGGACCCGAGCATCCGGTAGCAGAACCCCGTGAGGGACCGGCGGTGGGACTCGAGCTCGAGCTCGAGTCGGCTGGTGCTGACGTCGACCCCCACGCCCGGGCATCGTACGCGCCCCACCTGACGGTGTCAGGGGACATCCGTCCGGCCCGTGCGCGTCCGGGGGTGGCGTGAGCAACCCCCGGTGGGCAGGGGCCTGCGAGGATGCGCCCATGGTCGCCGGCGAGCTGCACGGACCCACGCGGCCGCCGCAGGCGGTCCGCGGGAAGCCCGGGCGGTCCTGAGCCCCCGGCGCGTCCTCGTCCTCGGCGGGACCGCCGAGGGCCGTGAGCTCGCGACGGCGCTCGCCGCGCTCGGCGTCGACGTGCTCACGTCGCTG
>JAOPZO010000080.1 GCA_025964065.1 Solirubrobacterales bacterium
CGTTGCCCAGGTGCGCCCGCATGCGCGGGCGCACCGCCGCAGGGGGCCGTGGCCCCCACGATCTCCCGCAACACCTCGACCAGGTCCGAGTTGGCCTCGTAGACGACGAACAGGCGCTGGGCGCCCGTGCCACGGTCGAGCAGGTCCTGGACGCCGTCGAGCGCGTCCGCCGCGCCGAGGTCCTCGGCGTGCGGGCGCAGCCGCTCCAGCAGCCGCTGGGCGAGCGCCTTCGAGGTGATCCGCTGGTTCGTCGGCAGGTCGACGAGCTCGCCGTCCATCCCGTGCCGCGCGGCGAGCCACTTGTTCTCGTCGAGCATCTGGAACGGGTAGTCCGTCAGCGGCGCCCCGGCGTCGTAGTGCTCCGCGAGCTCCTTCACCATCGCCTGGATGAGCGCCGCGAGCCCGAGCGTGTGCTCCACGCGGGTCTGCGCGTCGCACGCGCGGATCTCGACGGTGCCGAACCTCGGGTGCGGGCGGACGTCGTACCAGAGGTACGTGTAGTCCTCCATGACCCCGGAGTCGACCATGAAGGCGATCTCCTCCTCGTAGTGCGTCCAGTCGCGGTAGGCGGGCGGGATGCCGACGCGCGGGAACGCGCGGAAGATCGGCGTCCGGGTACTCATGAGGCCGGAGCGGTCGCCGCGCCAGAAGGGGGAGTTGCAGCTCAGCGCCTGGAGGATCGGGACGTGCACGCGCATGCCGTTCGCGACGTGGATGGCCTTCTCGGGGTCGTCGATGCCGACGTGCACGTGGAGGCCGAAGATGAGCTCCTGCCGGGCGACGAAGCGGAGCGCGCTGATCAGGTCGCGGTAGCGCGGGCGCTGGACGATCCGCTGGTCCTCCCACATCGCGAACGGGTGGGTGCCGGCCGAGCCGATCCTCAGGCCCTTGAGCGCCGCGATCTCGCGGACGCGGTGGCGGAGGGCGCGCAGCTCGACGCCGGCCTCACGCACGCCGCGGCACGGCTTCGTCGCGATCTCGAGCACGCTCTCCATGAGCTCGGGCTTGATCTCGTCACCCGGGGCGGCCTCGAGGAGCCCCTCGATCGCGTTGACGAGGTCGAAGGACTCTGCGTCGACGATCATGAGCTCCTCCTCGATCCCGATCGAGAACGGCCCCTGCGCCGTCGAGGAGAAGGCGTGCTGCATCCGCGCGAGACTACCCGGGCGGGCGGCCTCCACCGCGAGCCCGCCGGGTAGGCTCGGGGCCATGACCACCGCCGAGATGTCCAGCACGCGCCTCGAGGAGCTCCTCGGCGCGGACGCAGACCTGCTGACCCACGAGTGCCGCACGATCGGCTCCGAGCAGCTCCACCTGCCGGGTCCCGACTTCGTCGATCGCATCTGGGCCGACTCCGACCGCAACCCGCAGACCCTCGGCAAGCTGAACTGGCTCGCCAACTCGGGCCGCCTCGCGGGCACGGGCTACGTCTCGATCCTCCCGGTCGACCAGGGCATCGAGCACTCCGGCGGCGCGTCCTTCGCCCCGAACCCTGCGTACTTCGACCCCGAGAACATCGTGAAGCTCGCGCTCGAGGGCGGCTGCAACGCGGTGGCGTCGACCGTCGGCGTCCTCGGTGCGGTCTCGCGCAAGTACGCGCACAAGCTCCCGTTCATCGTGAAGCTCAACCACAACGAGTTCCTGAGCTACCCGAACGCCTACGACCAGATCAAGTTCTCCTCCGTGCAGCGCGCGTGGGATCTCGGCGCCGCCGGCGTCGGGGCGACGATCTACTTCGGCTCGGACGAGTCCCGCCGCCAGATCGTCGAGGTCGCGGAGCTCTTCGAGGAGGCGCACCGCCTCGGCATGTTCACCGTCCTCTGGTGCTACCTGCGCAACGGCGCGTTCAAGGTGGACGGCCAGGACCTCGCGCTCGCCGCGGACCTCTCGGGCCAGGCGAACCACCTCGGCGTGACGATCCAGGCCGACATCATCAAGCAGAAGCTGCCGGAGAACAACGGCGGCTACAACCTGCTCCAGGAGGACGGCGCGTACGGCAAGACGAGCAAGCTCATCTACTCCGACCTCACGACGGACAACCCGATCGACCTGACCCGCTATCAGCTCGCCAACTGCTACATGGGCCGCTCCGGGCTCATCAACTCGGGTGGCGCGTCCTCGGGCGAGTCGGACCTCGCCGAGGCCGTGAAGACCGCCGTGGTGAACAAGCGCGCGGGCGGCATGGGCCTCATCTCGGGCCGCAAGGCGTTCCAGCGCCCGCTCGCCGACGGCATCGGCCTGCTGAACGCCATCCAGGACGTCTACCTCTCCCCCGAGGTCACGATCGCGTAGTGCCGCGCGCGGTGCCGCGCGTGATGCGCGCGGCTTCCGCGCAGGAGTGCAACGGGCGGTGCACGCCGCCCGGAGCCGTGCGTAGCGTGGCCGGGGAATGGAGCTCCGCACCGCCCTGACCCTCCTCGTGCTCGCCGCCGTGGCCGCCGGCTTCGGCGACCGCCTCGGCGTCCTGGACTCCTTCGGCGCCGGCACCGAGCCGCCCGCCGGGGTCGCCCGGGTCGAGCGCGTCGTCGACGGGGACACGATCCGCGTGCGCCTCGACGGCAAGGAGGAGACCGTCCGCTACATCGGCGTCGACACGCCAGAGACGAAGAAGCCCGGCACGGGGGTCGAGTGCTTCGGCAAGGCGGCGTCCGCGGAGAACGAGCGCCTGGTCGAGGGGGAGCAGCTGCGGCTCACGGTCGGCGAGGAGGCCCGCGATCGCTACGGGCGCCTGCTCGCCTACGTCCGCCGCGAGCGCGACGGTCTCTTCGTGAACGAGCGGCTGCTCGCCGGGGGCTACGCGAAGGCGCTCACGATCCGCCCGAACGACCGCTACGAGCTGCGCTTCAAGGCCGTCGAGACCCGCGCGCGCGTCATGGGCGCCGGCCTGTGGAGCCGGTGCTAGCCCGCCGGCAGCGGGTACCCTCTCGGTTATGGCACTCAGGGAGAGCCTCGCGCAGTTCGAGCAGGCCTTCGTCGAGGAGACCTACGCGCATCGTGAGCAGCGCGAGGCCGTCGAGCGACAGGTCGCGGCGCGTGCCGACGAGCGTCGCCGCGCGAAGGTGCATCGCCACGGCTCGCTGCGCTTCGCGCTCCTCGTGCTGGTCCTCATCGGGACGGCCGTCCTCGTGACGGTCGCGATGTTCGAGACGCTCTACATCGTGATGGGCTGAGCGGCTCGGGCCGCTCGCGCCCGGCCCGCTACTCCTTCGTCCCCATCCGGGAGAGGGCCGCGTCCACCTCGGAGCGGAACGAGTCCTCGCCGCCCGCGTGCTCGGCCGCGCGCTCCTGCGCGATCTCGAGGTAGACCTCCTTGCGGAAGACCGGGATGTCGCGGGGGGCCTGGATGCCGATCCGCACCTTCTCCCCCATGATCGACAGGACCGACACTTCGATGTCGTCGCCGATCATGATGCTCTGGTTGGACTTGCGTGTCAGGACGAGCACGTGAGAACAGCCTCCTGGAGTTCCCGGGAACCCGGGTGAGTGGTGCGGGCGCCGCGGGGCGCGGGGGTGGACGACCACTTTGGCATCGGCACCGGTCACATGCAACCAGCCTCCGGGAGGCGGGCCCGCGGCGATGGGGAAGCAGGGGCGGTGCAGCCCCTTTGCGTTAGGGTCGGGCACCATGGCTCGACGCTCACTGCGCCCGCAACTCAACCAGATCCGCACCTGGGTCCAGCAGGGCCGGACCGACGCCTGGATCGCGCACCAGCTCGAGGTCACGGTCCAGCAGATCGACACCTTCAAGAAGGAGAACGAGCTCGCCCCCGCCGAGGCGGACGCGAACGGCTCCTCCGATCCCGGCGCCTTCGACGACGAGATCGACCTGCGCGCGCAGGACGACGAGCTCATCGCCGCGGAGCTCGAGAAGGCCGAGGCCGAGCGCCTGGAGCGCGAGGCCGCCGAGGCCGAGGCGAAGGCGAAGGCCGACGAGGAGGCCGCC
>JAOPZO010000103.1 GCA_025964065.1 Solirubrobacterales bacterium
GATGGCGCCCGAGCTCGGCTGGGACGCCGCGCGATCCGAGGCCGAGGCCGAGGCGTTCCTGGTCGAGGCCGGGGCCGAGGGCATCCTCGTCGGCTGATGCGGTCCCGCCGGTCCGTCGACGCACGGCGCGCCCGCCGCGCCGGAACTTCCCCACGCCCCATCGGTTGCGACCCCTCGGAATGACCCTCAGCATGCTCCCCCTCCGCCGCCTCGTCCCGCTCGTCACCGCCGCCGTCGCGCTCGCCGCGCCCGGCGCCGCGTCGGCCGCGTTCTTCCCCGGCGACGCCATCGACGGCCCCACGAACGACATCGTCTCCGCCGGGGACCTCGACATCGCCCGCGACGGCACGGGCGCCGTCGCCTACCTCAAGCGGGTCGACGGCGTGCCGCATGTCTTCGTCTCCCGCCTCGTCGACGGTGGCTTCACGGCTCCCGAGCGCCTCGACACGACGCTGCCCGGCGCCGCCGCGGATCCCGTCGTCGCCGCCTCCGACGGGGGCCGGGTCGTCGTGGCGTTCACCTCGAACGGGCAGCTCAACGTCGTCCTGCGTCGGAACCGGGCCGCGGCCTTCCAGGCGCCGCAGCCCGTCGCCGACGGCGCCTCGAACCTCTCCGTCGACATGTCGATCAACGGCGTGAGCTACGTCTCCTTCACCGCGCCCGGGGCGAGCGCCGCCGACGTGCGCGTCGCGCGCCTCGGCCGTCTCGACACGGGCTTCGCGCTGCTGCCCGACGTGCTCGACATCGCCCCGGCGCAGAACGCCGGGGACGCCGCGCGCCGCTCGCAGGTCGCGGTCTCCGCCGACGGCACCGCGGTCGTGGTGTGGGGCGAGGCCGACCACGTCTTCTCCCGCCGCGTCTTCGGCACCCGCGTCTCCACCGCCCCGCAGGACCTGAACGTCGCGACGCTCGACGGCCACGCCGGCGGCGCCGCCGACCTGGCCGAGATCGACATCGAGGACGACTCGAGCTACGCCTGGGCGATCTTCCGCCAGCGCTTCGACGACGGGCGCGCGCACGTCGTCGCCCGCCGCCTGGTCGGCTCGGCCTACGAGGCGCCCGTGTTCGTCGACGGGCTCGGCTTCCCGGCGCCCGCGGACGCCGCGGAGACCGCGATCGAGCTCAACGGCCGCGGCGAGGGGATCGCCGCCACGAGCGCGGGCGGGAGCGTCAACGGCGCGATCCTGCACGAGGACGTCTTCAACCCGGGGCTGCCGCTCGGGGCCGGCACCGCCATGAGCCGCCCGGCGGTCGGGATGGCCGAGAACAACGACGCGTTCGCCGCCTGGCTCCCGGGCGACGGCAGCGTGCTCATCCGCCCCTACGACATCGACCCGACGAAGCGCTCGGTGCCGCCGGCCGGCCCGGCCGCGAACCTCGCCCGCCCGGAGTTCGGCGCCGCCGACCCCGCGCTCGGGATGGACATGGCCGTGAACCGCGCGGGGGACGCCTCCGCCGTCTTCGTGCAGGAGGCGCCCGACGGCCGCCGGCTGGTGGTGGGCGCGTTCGACCGCGTCCCGGGCGCCTTCCGGACGACGACCACGGCGAAGTACCGCAAGGCGTCGCTCCCGCTCTCCTGGGGCGCCTCGTTCGACCTGCTCGGCCCGCTGACCTACCGCGTGGAGATCGACGGTGCGCCCGTCGGCGAGACGCAGACGACGAAGCTCACGCCGGCCGTGCCGGTCGCCGACGGCGTCCACACCTGGCGCGTCGTGGCGACGGACCGCCGCGGGCAGACGGCCACCGCGCCCACGCGCACGCTGCGCCTCGACGGGCTCCCGCCGGAGCTGACCGTGAAGGTCACCGGGACGCGCAAGGCCGGTCGCGCGGTCAAGGTCGCCGTCCGCGTGGCCGACGGCGCGCTGGCCCGTCCGGTCGGCTCCGGGGTCGGGGCGGTCCGAATCGCCTGGGGCGACAAGACGCGCGCCGCCACCGCCCGCACCGCCACCCACCGCTACAAGCGCGGCACCTTCACCCTGACCGTGACGGCGACCGACAAGGTCGGCAACGCCACGGTCGCGACGCAGCGCCTGACGATCCGGAAGTAGCCGTGCGCCCCCTCCGCGACCCCGGGGCGGACGTCACCGCCGAGGAGCTCGTGAGGGGGCTGCGGCTCGCGGCGGGCGGGCGCGGCGGGCGCCCACGGGTCGTCGCGATCATGATCGCCTCCGTCGACGGCCGGGCAACCGTGGAGGGCGGGTCCACGAAGCTCGGCCACCGCGAGGACCGGGCGCTGCTGCGCGGCCTGCGTGCGGCGGCGGACTGCCTGCTCGCCGGGACCGGGACCATCGGGGCCGAGGGCTACGCGCGGCTGCTCGACGCGGACCAGCGCGCGGCCCGGGAGGCGGCGGGGCGCCCGGCGCACCCGCTCGTCGCGACGCTCACGCGCTCGGGCGAGGTTCCCTGGGAGACCCCGGTCTTCTCCGAGGCGGGCGTGCGCAAGCAGGTGTACTCCGGCGTGCCGGTCACCGCGCCCGCCGGAGTCACGGACACAACGGTGGAGGTCATCCCGGGCGCCGGCGCGCGGGCGGCGCTCGAGCACCTGCACGCCGCCCACGGCATCCGCTCCGTCGCCTGCGAGGGCGGCCCGGGGCTCCTGCGCGCGCTGCTCGCCGACGACCTCGTCGACGACCTGCTGCTGACGCTCGCGCCGCTGCTGGTGGGCGGCGAGGGACCCACGTCGCTCTCGGGTCCCGCGCTGGAGGGGCCGCCGCGGATGGGGCTCCACGACGTGCTGCGCGCGGACGACCACCTCTTCCTGCACTACACGCGGTGACGGCCGCCCCGCCGCCCCTGCGGGCGCGCGACCGCGTGCTGCAAGCCGCGCCGGGGCGGCCGCTGCTCAAGGGGATCGTGAACGCGACCCCCGACTCCGTCACCGACGCCGTGCGGCTCGACACGGTCGAGCGGCAGGTCGCGCACGGGCTCGCGCTGGCCGAGGCCGGGGCGGACCTCGTCGACGTGGGCGGGGAGTCCGGGGTGACGTACACGGGCGTGACGGCGGAGGAGGTCGAGACGGCCCGTGTGGTCCCCGTGGTCGGGCGGCTCGTCGCCGAGGGCGTCGTGGTCTCCGTCGACACCTGGAAGCCCGCGGTCGCCGAGGCGGTGCTCGCCGTGGGCGCGCACGTCGTCAACGACGTGTCCGGGCTCCGGGACGAGCGGCTCGCGACGCTCTGCGCCGACACGGGCGCCGCGCTCTGCGTCATGCACACGCGGGCGGCGCCGAAGCAGGTGCACTTCGCGGACTACGCCGGCGCGGTCGTCGACGACGTCGTGGCGTTCCTGCGCGGGCGGATGGCGCGCGCCGTCGAGCTCGGGGTGGGGGAGGAGCAGGTGCTGCTCGACCCGGGCCCCGACTTCGCCAAGACGCCGGGGGAGACCGTCGCAGTGCTGCGGGAGCTCGGCCGGGTGCAGGCGCTGGGGCGGCCCGTGCTCCTCGCGGTCTCGAACAAGTACTTCCTGGGGGCGATCACCGGCCGCGCGCCCGCCGAGCGCCTGGCCGGGACGCTCGCCGCCGTGGCCTGGAGCGCCGACGCGGGCGCCGCCATGCTGCGGGTCCACGACGTCGCGGCAGCCGCCGACCTGCTCGCCGTGAAGGCGGTGCTGGACGGGCGCGCAGAGGTGCCGGAGGTCGACCCGGACGACGAGCGGCTCAAGTGGATCCGCGCAACCTGAGGACCGGCGTGCGCCGGACGATGGTCTAGCATCCGCCATCACATCGCTCGCCGGCCGCTGACCAACGCGGCGGGGCGCCTCCCGAACGACGCACCGAAAGGCTCCACCCATGTCCGTCCTGACCCGCTCCTCCCTGGAGGGCTCGCCGCTTGCCGACCTCCACGTCCTCGCCGCCGAGCTCGGCCTCGTGGGCTACCGCAAGCTCCGCAAGGCCGACCTGATCCAGGCCGTCCTCGAGGCCCAGCCCGGCGGCGCGCCGGCCGAGGAGGAGGTCGTCCTCGAGGAGGGCACCACCGACGAGGACGCGCCCAAGCCCCGCACCCGCCGTCGCGGCGGCCGCGGCCGCACCCGTGACGCCGATCCGGACACGGACGAGGACGACGCGCCCGCGCCGACCCCCGTCGCCTCCGACGACATCGAGCCGTACTCGAGCGACGAGGACGAGCGCCCCGCGCGCCGCCGTACCCGTGGCGGACGCAACCGCGGCGGCGCCGCGGGCGAGGAGCGCAACGGCGGCGGTCGCGATCGCGAGCCCCGCG
>JAOPZO010000107.1 GCA_025964065.1 Solirubrobacterales bacterium
CGCGGCGCCCGTGAGCTCCGCGGTGTCCCCGCCGCGGTCCGCCACGAGGGCGACGGACCAGCCCGCCAGCCCGAGGGCGGCGAGCACCGCGCCCCTCCACCTCAAGCCCAGGCCGAGGAGGAAGGGCGCGAGGACGGTCACCGCGAGGACGAGGGGGTCGTCCATCTCGAGCGGTGAGCCGTCCCGAGCTACTTGCCGACGATCTCCATGGCGATCTGGGCGACCTGCGTGGGGGTGCGGCCGACGCGGACGCCGACGGCTTCGAGGGCCTCCGCCTTCGCGGCGGCGGTCCCGGCGGAGCCCGAGACGATCGCGCCCGCGTGCCCCATCGTCTTGCCCTCGGGGGCCGTGAAGCCCGCGATGTAGCCCACGACGGGCTTCGTGACGTGCTCCTTGATGTACGCCGCGGCCTGCTCCTCCGCGTCGCCGCCGATCTCGCCCGACATGACGATGAGCTCGGTCTGGTCGTCGTTCTCGAACAGCTCGATGATGTCGATGAACGAGGAGCCCGGGACCGGGTCGCCGCCGATGCCGACGATGCTCGAGTTGCCGAACCCGGCCTGCGCCAGCTCGTTGCCGATCTGGTAGGTCAGCGTGCCCGAGCGGGACACGACGCCGACGTTGCCCTCCTTGAAGAAGGACGCGGGGATGATGCCGACGTTCGCCTTCCCGGGGGAGAGGATGCCGGGGCAGTTCGGGCCGACGATCCGGGTGCCCGGGTGGTCGCGCTTGACCTTGTTGTAGAGCTTGAGCTCGTCGTGGGCCGGGATGCCCTCGGTGATGATGATGATGAGCTCGACGCCGGCTTCCGCGGCCTCCTGCGCGCTCGCCGCCGCGAACGGCGGCGGCACGAAGATCATCGCCGTGTTCGCGCCCGTCTCGGCGACGGTGTCGGCCCAGTTCGCGAAGACCGGGATCCCCTCGACGTTCTCGCCGGCCTTCTTGGGGTTGATGCCGCCGACGACGTTCGTGCCGTACTTGCGGTTGTTGAGCGTGTGGAAGGACCCCTCACGCCCGGTGATGCCGGCGACCGCCAGCTTCGTCTCGTTGCCAACCAGGATGGACATCTAGGCGTTCTCCTTCGCGAGCTTGACGACGAGCTCAGCCGCGCCGTCCATCGTCTTCGCAGCGTGCACGTTCGGCAGCGCGGCGTCCTCCAGGATCTTCCGTCCCTCGACGTCGTTCGTGCCGTCCAGGCGGACGACGAACGGGACGGTCGGCTTCAGCTGCGCGAACGCCTCGACCAGGCCCTTGGCGACCTCGTCGCAACGCGTGATGCCGCCGAAGATGTTCAGCAGCACCGCCTTCACCGCGGGGTTCGAGAGGATGAGCTCGATCGCCTGGGTGACCTTGGCGGCGTCGGATCCGCCCCCGGCGTCCAGGAAGTTCGCGGGCTTGCCGTCGTACTGCGCGACGACGTCCAGCGTCGACATGACGAGGCCCGCGCCGTTGCCCATGATCCCGATGTCGCCGTCGAGCTTCACGTAGATGACGTCCTGCTCGTGCGCCTTGAGCTCGATGGGGTCCGCGTTGGCGGAGTCGCCGAGCTCGGCGTTCTCCTTGTGGCGGAACATCGCGTTGTCGTCGAGCGTGACCTTCGCGTCGAGCGCCTTGACCTGGCGGTCCGGCGTCACGATGAGCGGGTTGATCTCGGCGAGGGAGCAGTCCTCCTCGATCCAGACCTCGTAGAGCGCGAGGAGCGCGTCGGCGACGCCCTCGATGACGTCCTCGTCGGCCCCGCCGCGCTTGGCGATGTCGAGCGCGTGCTCGCGCGTGAGGCCCTCGAGCGGGTCGACGTTGTCGCGGACGAGCTTCTCGGGCGTCTCCTCGGCGACGGTCTCGATCTCGATGCCGCCCTCCGAGCTGAACATCACGAGCGGCTTCTTCGCGCCGCGGTCGAGCAGGACGGCCGCGTAGTACTCCGTCGCGATGTCCGAGGCGGCCTCGATCCAGACCGTGCGGACGATGTGGCCCTTGATGTCCAGGCCGAGGATGTTCGTGGCGTGCTCGCGTGCCTCGGCCTCGTCGGCGGCGAGCTTCACGCCGCCCGCCTTGCCGCGGCCGCCGATGAGCACCTGCGCCTTCACGACGACCGGGTAGCCGATCTCGTTCGCGGCGGCGACGGCGTCCTCGACGGTCGTGACGGCCTTGCCGTCCGAGACCGCGAGGCCGTGGCGGCCGAACAGTTGCTTGCCCTGGTGTTCAAGGAGGTCCATGGGTCGCGGACACTACCGGCGAGGCCTCGCGAGCGCCCTCCCGCGCGGGGGCCATACAATGCCCGGTCGTATGCCGCTTCCTGCGAAGGTCACTTGGGTCACGTTCGACGTCTACGGGACCCTCATCGACTGGGAGACCGGGATCTTCCAGGCCTTCAAGAAGGAGGCGACGAAGGAGGGCTTCACGATCGAGGACAAGGATCGTGACCGGATCATCACCCTCTTCCACCAGCTCTCCCAGGAGGTCGAGGGTGGGTCCTACGAGCTCTACGCCGAGGTCCTCCGCCAGGTCGCGGTGAAGATCGCGAAGGAGATCGGCTGGCCACTCGAGCCCTCGCGCGCGGGCTTCCTTCCGGACTCCGTCGCCCGCTGGGCGCCCTTCAAGGAGACCGCTCCGCAGATGAAGAAGTTCTTCGGGAAGTTCCAGACGGGCCTCGTCTCCAACGTCGACGACAAGCTCCTGGGGCAGACCCGCCGCCACATCCCGGGCGAGTACGACCTCGTCGTCACCGCCCAGCAGGTCCGCTCCTACAAGCCGGACCCCGCGCACTTCAACGAGTTCGCGCGCCGCGTCGGCTCCAAGAAGGGCTGGGTCCACATCGGCTCGAGCTACTACCACGACGTCGAGCCGTGCGTGAAGCTCAAGGTGCCGGTCATCTGGGTCAACCGCCGCAAGGAGCCGCTCGAGCCGGGCGCGAAGAAGCCGACGGCCGAGGTCAAGTCGCTCCTCGAGGCCGCGAAGCTCCTCGGGGTCTAGCCCCCGTGCAGGTCCTGGCGATCCACCCGGAGGTGGTGGTCGCCAAGTCGGTGAAGTGGCAGACCACGTGCACGCTCGTCCACCACGGCGACGAGACGTTCCTCATCGACTCCCCGCTGTACGCGGAGGAGCTCGAGTCGCTTCCCACGCTCCTGCAGCAGATGGGCTGGGGGCTGAGCGGGCTGCTCGCCACCCACGGCGACTTCGACCACGTCCTCGGGCGCCTCGCGTTCCCGGACGCGGCGCTCGGCGTGAGCGAGACGACCGCCGCGCGCCTCAAGGCCGAGATGGGCGACGCCGCCCGCCGGCTGCGCGACTTCGACATGGACGACTACGTCCAGCGCCAGCGGCCCCTGCGCCTGGGCGACGTCCAGGCGCTCCCGGTGCCGGGGAAGCTCGACATCGGGGACAGCGCCCTCGAGCTCCTGCCCGCCGACGGCCACACGCACGACGGCATGTCGATCTGGATCCCGTGGGCGAAGGTCCTGGTGCCGGGCGACTACCTCTCGCCCGTCGAGCTGCCCTGGCTCCAGGAGCAGGGCTCGCGCGAGGGCTACCTCGCGACGCTCGGGCGCCTGAAGCCGTACGTCGAGCAGGCCGAGTGGGTCGTGAGCGGCCACGGCGGCCCGATCGACGGCGCCCGCGCGCTCGCGATCATGCGCGAGGACGTCGCCTACCTGCAGGCGCTCGGCGAGGGCGAGGAGGCGGCCGAGAAGGCGCTCCCGATCGCCCGGCGCGACCGCCGGATGCTCGAGATCCACGCCGACAACCTGCGCCGCGTCGCCGGCGGGAAGGGCGGCTCGTGAGCCTCCAGCACGTGGCGCTCGAGGTCCGCGAGGCCGACGCCGCGGCCGAGGTGGCGTTCTGGGCGCTGCTCTCCTTCGGCGAGGTCGAGCCGCCCGCGACGCTCGCCGGGCGCTCCCGCTGGGTCCAGCGCGGCGGCACCCAGGTGCACCTGTACTTCACCGACGAGCCGGTGATCCCGGCGTGCGGGCACGTCGCCGTCGTCTGCGAGGCGTTCGCCGAGGTCTGCGCGCGCCTCGCCGCGGTGGGCCGGATCCCCGAGCTCCGGGAGCAGCACTGGGGCGCGCCGCGCGGCTTCGTCTCGAGCCCCGCC
>JAOPZO010000117.1 GCA_025964065.1 Solirubrobacterales bacterium
GAGGTTCGCGGTGCTCCCGTCGACGGCGATCGGCACCCGGAACGGCAGGGCGGCGACCGCCAGCATCGGCAGCGCCGTCGGCACCCGCACGAAGAGCGCGCCCAGGCCCGCGACCGCGCCCAGGCCGAGCACCGCCGCCGCGGCGAGCACGGGCGGCCGGTCGACGAGCGACGCGAACGCGTCCGTGTCCTCGATGTGGACGAGCAGGAGCACCGGGGTGAGGAGCGCCGCCGCCACCAGGGCCTTGTCCCGCCGCCGCGCGTCCTGCGGCCAGCCCGCGAGGCCGGCCGCGAGCAGTGCCGCGAGGAGGACGAGGGCGAGGCTCATCGCCGGCCCTGCGACATGAGGACCCAGAGGCGGTTCATGAGCGCGGCGCTCTCGGGCCGCGGCGTCAGGCGCTGCGCGAAGTCCGGGATGCCGGTCCGGATCACGAGGCCGCGCCCGTAGCGCGCCGCGAGGACGACGGGGCGCCCCTGGGTCGTGACGGCGTCGGCCACGAGCTCACCGTCGTCGAGGCGGCTCGTCGACTCGTAGGCGGCGACCCCCGGGAGGATCCCCTCGTCGCCCTCGAAGAGCCCGATGTCGTCGTCGGCGACCGTGAGCTCCGTCGGGCCGCGCTGCGGGTCGCGCAGCACCGCGCCGAAGAGGTCGGCCTGGGTCGGGTTCGTCGGGCGCACGATCCGCCGGCCCTCGAGGTCGGCCTGGCGGCGCAGGCTCTCCGTGCCGAGCGACACGAGCGTCCCGCCGCCGCGCACGAAGCCGCGCAGCTGCCGGCCGAGCCGCGCGGGCAGCCAGCGCGCGTCGCCCGGGATGAGCGCGCCCTGGAACTCGTCGAGCTTCGGGCCCTCCCCGCGCGCGAGCGCGAGGTCCGTCGTGAGGTCGTAGTCGCGGCGGGTGCGGTCGAGGAACCCGAGCACGGGCGCCTCCCGGATCCCGAAGTCCACGGGCAGGCCGTCGCGGGCGAAGACGCGGTCGGCGCGCACGCCGACGCCGCCCTCGAGCGTGTTCGGCCGCCCGTCGCCGTCGTCGTCGACGAGGTTCCGCCCCTGCCAGGTCATCCAGGGCAGGATCACGAGGACCCGGCCGACGGGGACGTTCGCCTGCACGACGATCGGGACCGTCGCCCTCCGGGTGCGGGTGCGGACCTCGAGGAGGTACGTCCCCGTGGCGTTCGGCGCCCGCAGCGGAAGGCGTGGGCCCGTGCCGGACGCGCCGCGGGTGCGGCGGATGACCTTCCGCTCGCCGACCCGGCGAAGCGTGTAGCGCCAGCGCGCGCCGCGGGCGTCGATGAGGACGTCGGCCTTCTCCCCGGCGATGATCGGCGTCGACGGCGGCTGCACGCCGAGGTAGCGGACGGTGATGCCCGCGCGGCGCGGGAGCTTGCGCCCGAAGTCCAGCCGCGGCACGCCGTCGCGCACCGGGACGCTGTAGCCGACGTTCCCGGCCTCGTCGCGGCTCTCGACGACCGCGAGGTAGGTGCCGGGCCGCACCCGGCGTCCGTCGACCGTGCCGTCCCAGTCCCAGCTCGTGGCCGTGTCGGGGAGCGGCGCGGCGCCGGAGCTCGTGACGCGGACGGGCTCCGGGCCGTCCGTGCGCCAGACGGTGACGCGCTTCCGGCGGCCCGGGGCGTCGAAGCGCACGGTCGCGGGGCGCCCGTCGCGCGTCGGCAGGAGCTCCGGGGTCGGCGAGCGCTCCGGCCCGATGACCAGCACCACGGGCTCCGGCGGCTTCGTGTCGAGGCGGACGGCGTTCAGCGGTGTGATCGCCCGGCCCTCGTCCCGCAGCGTGATGCGCAACCGGTAGGTGCCGTCCGGGACGCGGCGCCCCCGGTCGTCGCGTCCGTCCCAGACGAAGCGACGCGGGGTGTACGCCGGGATGCGCCCGGCCGCCAGCGCGCGGACCGCGTCGCCGTCGGCGTCGACCACGTCGAGGCGCACGTCGTCGGCCTTCTTGAGCTTGAAGTTGAAGGCCACCGTCTCGAAGCGGCCGTCCTTGTTCGGCGAGAGGTACGGCTCGCTGCGCTTGAACTGCTGCACCACCGTCGGCTCGTTCTTGAGCCGCTGGGCGACGAAGAACGCCCCGAACGTCGCCACCACGAGGGCCGCGAAGACCGCCCGGGCCAGGGTGCTCACAGCGGGATGAGCGCGCCGTTCGGCACGGGCCACTCGTGGAAGGTGTCGAGCCCGCGGATGTGGCTGTGCGCCTGGGCCGCGCGGATGACGCCGCGGTGGCAGACGACGAGCGCGGGAAGCTCCTTCGCCTGGGTCATCGCGACCAGCCCGTCGACCACGCGCTCCTGGAAGTCCTCGAAGCCCTCGCCGCCCGGGAAGCTCCAGTCCTCCCCGCCGCGCAGGTAGGCCGCCCAGAGCTCGGGGTCCTCGGCCTCCACCTCGGCCTTCAGGCGGTCGGTCCAGGTGCCCGTGTCGTGCTCGGCGAAGCGCGCGTCGGCGCGCGGCTCGAGCCCCAGGGCGGCGCCGACGACGTCGGCGGTCTGGCGGGCGCGCAGGAGCGGGGAGCACCAGAGCGCGACGATCCCGTGGCCCGCGGCGACCTCGGCGAGCGCGTGGGCCTGCGCGAGGCCGACGTCGTCGAGCGGCACGTCGAGCGTGCCCTGGAAGCGGCCCTCGGCGTTGTAGGCCGTCTGCCCGTGCCGGGCCATGAGGATCACGGGGCTAGGGGGTCGCCTTGTCGGCGCCGATCTGCACGATCACGTCCGCGCCGGGCCCCTGGACGGAGACCTCACGGGGCGCGGCCTTCACGTTGGCGGCGGCGACCCCGAGCTTCCTCGCGACGGCGCTGGCGCCCCGCTTCTTGCCCTCGAGGTAGAAGATCTCGGTCGTCGTCGCGGTGTTCACGGCGGCGTTGCCGGTGCCCGCGGAGCGGTAGCCGTCGGTCTCGAGCGTCTTGGCGACCTCGGCCGCGATGCCGTTCTGCAGCGTCCCGTTGAGGACGTAGACCGCGTAGTCGCCGGGCTCGACGGGCGGGGTCGTCGGGGAGGTCGGGCCCGTGGGCGGCGGAACGAACTCGTTGTCCGTGCTCGTGGTCGCGGTGCCGGCGCCGGCGGCGGGCGACGGGTCGTCGCCGCCGCCGAGCTGCGTGGCGAGCACGACGACGAGCAGGAGGGCCGCGACGGCGCCCGCGATCATCCCGAGCGTCCGGCCGCGTGGCCGGTTCGAGGACGGCTCGACCGTGACGGGGGCCGCGGCCTCCGCGCCCGCGCGGCGGCGGGGCTGCACGGAGCTGCCGCTGATCTGGCGGAGCGGGACGGGGCTGTCGTCGGTGGGCGGGCCCTCGGGGCCGATCGGGGTCGGCGCGACCACGGAGGGCACGGCGGGCGGGAGCTCGGTGCCGCCGTCGACCGCCTGGATGGCCTGGGTCTCCTGGCCGACGCTCGTGGCGGGCGGGGGCGTGCCGTTCCCGGGGGCGGCGGGTGTGGTGGCCGG
>JAOPZO010000213.1 GCA_025964065.1 Solirubrobacterales bacterium
CAGCGCGAGCGGGAGCAGGACGGCCGCGGCGAGGAGCGCGACGCCGGTGACGACCTCGAGCACTTCCAGCGCGTCGTCCGCGGCGGTCCCGCGGTGGAGCGCATCGAACGAGAACGCGGCCGTGTTCGGTGGGGAGAACGCCATGCCCAAGGTCTCGCTCATGCCCGCACCACGCCGCTCGACGGCGTCCATCACAGCCCCGTCCCGGCGGTACGCTCCCGGCGTGTCCGCCCGCCGCGTGCTCCTGGTCGGCCTGCTGGCCGTCCTCACCCTCGCGGGTCCGGCCGCCGCGCGCCAGAAGGCACCCTCGGTCTACACCTCGAAGCTCCTGTGGGCGACGGTGAACATCTGCGACACGAAGGCGCATCCCGACACGGTCGGCATCCGCGGCTCCATGCCGGGCTCCGGGGTCCGCGGGGAGACGATGCACATGCGCTTCCAGCTGCAGTACTACGACCAGAAGGACCTGGAGTGGCACAACCTCGCGTCCACGGCCGACACGGGGTTCGTGCCGGTCGGGAAGGCGATGTTCAAGCAGCGCCAGGCCGGCCGGAACTTCGTCGTGCCGCCCCCGAGCAGCGGCGCGTTCATCATGCGCGGCGCCGTGACGTTCGAGTGGCGCAAGGACGGCGAGGTCGTCCGGCGCGCCCGCAAGCGCACGACCTCGAAGCACGGCCCCACGGTCGGCGCGGACCCGGCCGGGTTCTCCGCGGCCAAGTGCGAGGTCCGGGCCTAGCGCCCGATGCGCCCTGCCGCGCTCAGCGCGGCGCGAAGAGCCGGGGGTCGTTCGAGATGATCCCCGTGACGCCCATCGCCTCGAGCGCGGCGATCCGCACCGCGTCGTCGACGGTCCAGACGTAGAGCTCACCGCCCGCCTCCCGGATGCGGGCCCAGAACGCCGGGGTGACGAGGCTCCAGTGGGCCATGACGGCCTCGACCTCGCCCGCCCGGATCGCGGCGGCGAGGCGCCCGGGGAGCACGCGGCGCATCACGAGGACGGCGCTGACGGCCACGACCTTCGTCGCGGGGTTCGCGAGGTAGTCGCGGCGGACCTTCGGGACCGACCAGCCCAGGCGGATCTCCGGGGCCAGCGCCCGAACGCGCTTCAGCGTCGTGGTCTCCATCGTCGAGATGAGCGTCCGGTCGGCGAGGCCGTGGGCCCGGAGCGCCGCGACGACGCGGTCCTCGTAGCCCGGGAGCTTGATGTCGAGGTCGAGCTCCACGCCCGCGTACGCGGCGGAGGCGAAGTGCGCGAGGCCCTCGTCGAGCGTCAGCGGGGCGCGGCGCGCCGCGTCGACGTAGTCGTGCGCGAGCAGGAGGCGGCCCGTGCCGTCGGCGCGCTCGGGCAGGACGTCGAACTCGATCATGTCGACTCCCTCGGCGAGGCCGGCGTCGAAGGACGCGAGCGTGTTGCCCGGGGCGATGTGGTCCGCGCCCTTGTGGCCGATGCGCCGGGTGGCGCGCGGGGCTACTTCTGACATCCGGGGCACCAGTAGGTCGGGCGGTTGTCGTCCCACTGCCCGCGCTGCATGATCTTCGTCCCGCACCGCGGGCACGGCTTGCCGTAGGTCCCGTAGACGCGCTTGTACCGGGACTGCATGCCGGTCTGGGCGGACTTCTGCATGTTCGGGCGGGCCCAGCGGACGAGGCCGAGCGCCTCCTCGTCGGTGACGTTCCCGGTCGGGCGCCAGGGATCGATCCCCTGCGCGAAGCAGGCCTCGACCTTCCAGAGGTTCCCGATCCCGGCGAGCGTGCGCTGGTCGAGCAGCGCATCGCCGATGGGGCGTGTCGGGTCGTCCTCGCGCAGGCGGCGGAGGTACACCTGCTCGTCGAAGTCCTCCTTGATGATGTCGGGCCCGAGCGCGGCGATCCGCTGGTCGACGCGGGCCCGCAGGCCGGTCATGAGGTCGAGGACGGGGCCGTCGAACTGCACGACGACACGGCCCTTCCTGCGCATCACGAGCCAGGCACGGCGCGGGGAGCGACGCCAGCGCGCGCCCTCGTCGTAGGTCCCCCAGGAGCCCGTCATGCGGAGGTGGCTGTGGATCGTCAGGTCGCCCTCGAAGCGGAGGAAGAGGTGCTTCCCGTGGGCGTCGACGGCCTCGATCGCGCGGCTCGCGAGCTTCTCGGGCCAGCGGTCGGCCCGGAACCGCGGGTGCGGGGTGGTCAGCTCGTCGGGGACCTCGCCCAGCAGGATCGGCCGGATGCGGTTCGCGGCGTAGTGGATGGTGTCGCCTTCGGGCACGGCTCCCCAACACTACGAGCCAGGGCTACGCTCGGGCCATGTCGTCCGCCGTCGCATCCGACCTGGCCGGGCTCGTCGGCTCCGAGCACGTCCGCCACGACGCGCACTTCCTCGCCGACGCCTCCCAGGCCATGGGGCTCCGTGGCGAGGCGGCGGCGGTCGTGCTGCCGGGGGACGCCGCGGAGGTCGCCGCCGTCGTCGCCTGGTGCTACGAGCGCGGGGTCGCCGTCGTGCCGCGCGGCGGGGGCACGGGGTACGCCGGGGGCGCCGTCCCGCTCGACCCGGCGCACGTCGTGCTCGCGCTCGACCGGCTCGACCGCGTGCGGTCGTTCGAGCCCGGGCTCTGGCGGATGGAGGCCGAGGCGGGGGTCACGACGCAGACCGTCGCGCGGCTCGCGCGGGAGAACGGGCTCGTCTTCCCGCCCGACCCCGGCGCCGCCGAGCAGTCGCACCTGGGCGGGAACATCGCGACGAACGCGGGCGGCCCGCACTGCTTCAAGTACGGCGTGACCCGCGCGTGGGTGAGCGGCGTGGAGGCCGTCATCGCGCCCGGGGAGCTCGTGCGCTTCGGCGGCCCGCTCCGCAAGGACGTCGCGGGCTACGACCTGACGGGGCTGCTGTGCGGGAGCGAGGGGACCCTCGGGATCGTCACGAGCGCCTGGCTGCGGCTGCTGCCCGCGCCGCAGCTGCAGCTCCCGGTGGTCGGCGCGTTCGCCGGGGTGGAGGAGGGCTGCGAGGCGATCGAGCGGGTGCTCGCCTCCGGGGTGGTGCCCGCGACGATCGAGTACCTCGACGCGGGCGCGCTCGCCGCGAGCGCCTCGACCTTCCCGGGCGGGCTCCCGGACGGCACCGCGTTCCTCGTGGTCTGCGAGGCCGACACCTCGGAGGCCGACGCCGCCGAGCTCGAGGAGGCGCTCGCCGGGGAGCTCGGCAGGGCGCTGCGGCCCTCCGCGCGCGAACTGTGGCGCTGGCGTGACGGCGTGTCGCTCGCGGTCACCGCGCGGCGCGGCGGGAAGCTCTCCGAGGACGTCGCCGTGCCGCTCGACCGACTCGCGGCCGGCATCACCGGGACCGTGGCGATCGCGGAGCGCCACGGGCTCGAGGGCTGCTCGTGGGGGCACGCTGGGGACGGCAACCTGCACTCGACATTCCTGCTGGAGCCGGGGGACACGGAGCAGCTCGCGCGCGCCGAGGCCGCGGTGGAGGAGCTCTTCGCGCTCGCGATCGCGCTCGGGGGCAGCGTGAGCGGCGAGCACGGGCTCGGGTGGCTCAAGCGCGGGCAGCTCCGGAACCAGTGGGCGCCCGCGGCCGTCGGCGCGCACGAGGCGATCAAGGCGGCGCTCGATCCGAAGGGGCTCTTCAACCCGGGGAAGAAGACGGCCTGACCCGGGTAGGAGGGGTTCATGGCCGACCGACTCGTGTTCCGTCCACAGGGTGACCCGGGTGTCGCGCAGCGCATCATCGATGCGTTCGCGCAGCAGACCGGGCTGCGCCCGCAACCCGCCGCGGAGGGCGGCGTCGAGTTCCCGCTCGAGACCAAGGACCACCGGATCAAGGTCGTGCAGACGCTCACGGCGATCGACGCCGAGTGGGCGCAGCACGTCGAGCTCGGGGACCCGAGCCACACGGACCGCCCCGGCGACGCGGGGTAGCGGCGGCGCGGCGCACCGGCGCGTGCTGCTCGACCCGCGGCTTCGGGACGGCGGGAGCGGCATCGTGTGGGGGACGGCGTTGCGGCAGGGGCCCGGGCCGGTCCGGTCGTGCTGGGCCGCCGCTAGGGCTCGAGCCCGAGGGCTTCCCGGACCAGGGCGCGGTCGTGCTCGTAGTCCAGCAGGCGCTCGGCGTCCGCGGGGGTGACCCAGCGGCGCTCGTCCACCTCGTCGTTGACGACGAACGGGGCGACCTCCGCGACGTCCATGCGCCACCAGCGCACGACCTTGGGGCGGCCCTTGCGGTCGACGTACTCGTGCGGGGTGAGCTCGCGGACGCAGGTCGCGGTGAGGCCGGTCTCCTCCCGGACCTCGCGAAGGGCGGCGGCGTCCCAGCCCTCGCCCGGGTCGAGCTTGCCCTTGGGGAGCGACCAGTCCTCGTAGCGGGGGCGGTGGATGAGGCAGACGCGGCCGCCGTGGACGACGACGCCGCCCGCC
>JAOPZO010000202.1 GCA_025964065.1 Solirubrobacterales bacterium
CGAGCGGCGCGCGGAGCGGCGCTGGCGCGCGGCCGGCGGTCCGGACGACCACGCGACGTACCACTGCCGCTGCGGCGCGGTCTTCCCCGCGGCGCCGACGACCTCGGTGTCGTGCCCGCTCTGCGGCGTGCACCAGGCCTGGTGAGCCTCTGTCCCACGGTGCTCTAGCCTCCGGCGCGATGGCCGTGCACACGAGGCTCGCGGCGGTGGCGCTCATCGCCCTCATGGCGCTGGGATCGCTGCTCCTCTGGCTGGGGGTCCCCGTCGCCTGGATCTACCTCGCCTCACAGCTCGTCGAGAGCTCGCAGCCGAGCATGGGGCCCTACGTCATGGTCCTCGTCGGCATCCCGGTGACGATGGTCGTGGTCGGGAAGCTCCTCTCCAAGCTCAACCGCGTGTACGGGCAGGTCACCCACACGACGCCCGAGGTCCGCGTCCGGGCGCCGTGGCACAAGTCGATGCGCGACGGCCGCGACTCGGGCCACCCCCGGACCGTCCTCGACGTCGTCATGGTCCTCAGCGTGTCGCTGGCCCTGACGTGCTTCGGCGTCTGGTTCCTCCTCTTCGCCGAGGGCGGCGGCATCTGATGGCCACCGCCGAGCTCACCGTGATCTCCCTGGGCCGGGCGGAGGTCGGCGCGAGCGCCTACGTCGCGGAGATCCAGCGCCGCCTCGCCGCCCAGGACCGCGTCGCGTACGAGATGCACGCGATGGGGACGAACCTCGACGGCAGCCCGGAGGACATCTTCGCCCTGGTCGCCGAGCTGCACGCGGTCCCGTTCGAGCTCGGGATCCCCCGCGTCTACAGCGTGCTGAAGCTCGACGAGCGCCGTGACAAGGCGGCCTCCCTGGCCTCGAAGGTCGCGAGCGTGCAGGCCCTGCTCGGCAACTAGTTGCGCGCGCAACTAGCCGCGCTATGCTTGGCCCATGGACCTCGACGGCATCCACCACATCTCGGCGATCACGGGCGACGCCCGGCGGAACGTCGACTTCTACACCCGCGTCCTCGGCCTGCGGCTGACGGCGAAGACGGTCAACCAGGACGACCCGTCCGTCTACCACCTCTTCTACGGCGACGAGCACGCGCGCCCGGGGGCCGACCTCACCTTCTTCGAGTACCCGCGGGCCATCCCGGGCCGGCCCGGCGCCGGGATGGTGCACACGATCGTCTCCCGGGTCGGCTCCGACGCCGCGCTCGACTTCTGGGCTGCGCGCCTCGCCGCCGAGGGCGTCCCCGCCGAGCGCACCGAGCGCTCCCTCCGCTTCGCCGATCCCGAGGGTCTGCAGCACGAGCTCGTCGTCCCGACGAGCAGCGATCCGCCGCTCACCGCGGTCCACCCCGAGATCCCGGCCGAGCACGCGCTGCAGGGCTTCGAGGGCGTGCGCGCCTACTCCGCGCACCCGGAGGGCTCCGGGGTCGTCCTCGAGCGGCTGATGGGCGCGACGCCCGTCGGGCCGAAGGACGCCTGGGTCGGCGGGGAGCAGGCGTGGGAGCTGCGCGGCGACCGGCGGGGCGGCTGGATCGCCTTCGACCCCGCACCCGCCGAGCCCGGCCGGCAGTCGGCCGGCACGGTGCACCACATCGCCTGGGGCACCTACGACGAGGACCTCCCCAGCTGGATCGAGGAGGTCACCTCGGTCGGGATCCCGAACTCGGGCTACGTCGACCGCCACTACTTCCACTCCCTGTACTTCCGCGAGCCCGGCGGCGTCCTCTACGAGCTCGCCACGGAGGAGCCCGGCTTCCTCGTCGACGGCCTCGACGTGGGAGAGCTCGGCACGAAGATCATCCTTCCGCCGTTCCTCGAGGACCAGCGCGCGGCGGCCGAGGCGAAGCTCACGCCGCTGCCGGACCCGCGCGCCGACTGGCCCGCGAGCTTCGTGTAGGCACGGGCCTTGAGGCGCCGTTCAGGTCGGCGCGGCAAGCTTCCCGCGAGGGAAGTACCCCAACGCCGGACGTTCGTCAGCACGGTGCCGCCATCGGCACCCGGCGTCCGGGACCACCCGCAGGGGTGGCCGGCGGAAACCTAGGTCCCACGGAACCGGAGGTCCCCCTTGTCCAGTTGGCTCGTCCTCGTCGGCATCGTCGTCGCCCTGCTCGCCGTCGACCTCGTCCTCATGCGCGGCCGCGAGGCCGCCCCCACCGTGCGGCAGGCCTCCGTGGCGAGCGTCGCGTGGGTCTCCATCGCGCTCGCCTTCGGGTTCGGCCTGCTCGTGCTCGGCGACCCCGGGCAGGGCCAGGCCTACTTCGCGGGATACCTCGTCGAGAAGACGCTCTCGCTCGACAACGTCTTCGTGTTCCTGCTCGTGTTCGGCGCGCTCGGGGTCCCGTCGGCCGACCGCGAGCGGCTGCTGACGTTCGGCATCGTCGCCGCCCTGGTCCTCCGGGCCGGCGCGATCGTCGCCGGCGCGGCGCTCCTGGACGCGTTCGGCTGGGTGTCATTCCTGTTCGCCGCCCTCCTGGCCTGGACGGCCTGGGGGATGCTGCGCCACCGGCACGACCACGACAGCGAGGCGAAGCTCGCCGAGGGGCTCGTGCGCCGGCTGCCGCTCAAGGGCGGCGCCGCGGCGCTCGTGGCGATCGCCGTGGTCGACCTCATCTTCGCGATCGACTCCGTCCCGGCGATCCTCGCGATCACCGACGACACGTTCGTCGTCTTCGCCGCGAACGCGTTCGCGCTCCTCGGGCTGCGGCCGCTGTTCTTCGTGGTCGAGGACCTCGTGCAGCGGCTGCCCGAGCTCAAGACGGCGCTCGCGCTCGTGCTCGCGTTCATCGCGGGCAAGCTCGTCTGGGGCGAGCTCGTCGGGAAGGTCGGCCCCGAGGTCAGCCTCCCGGTGGTCGCGCTGCTCCTCGGCGGCGGCGTCGTGGCGTCCCTGCGACGCCGGCCGGCGACGCCCGCCGGGGCGTGAGGGCCGCCCGGCGGGAGGCGGTCCAGCTCGCGACCTCCGCACGCGACCTGCGGAGGGGCGCCGAAGGTCAGGCCCTGCCTCCCGCGGGCTGTTCGACGGCACGAACGACGGTCCACTCGCAGGTTCCCGGGTCGCCCGGCGGGGGCAGGAGCCCTGCACTGCGCGAGAAGCGCCCCCGAACGGAACGGAGCATCACCATGCAGCTCGGCACGTCCCTCCTCCTCCTCGCCGTCGGCGCCGTCCTGGCCTTCGCGGTGAACGCCTCGGTCTCCGGCATCGAGATCAACACCGTCGGCCTGATCCTGATGGTCGTCGGTGCGATCGGCCTCGTCCTCTCCCTCCTCATGGCGAGCACGCTCCGCGGCCGCCGCGAGGTCGTGGCCGAGCGCCCGGTCGTCCGCGAGCGCGAGGTCCTCTAGCCCCACCCGCCGGAAGCGCGCTGCGCTCCCGGCGTCGTTCGGTCCGCAGCGGACCGGGGCGGCCACGGGCCGCCCCGCGTCGTTCCGACGACTAGCCGGCGACCTGGTCGTAGATCAGGAAGATGTTCAGGCAGACGATCACGAGCGCGACCAGCGAGGCGACCGCGGTGGTGAGCGGCCGGTTGACGAGCGCCCCCATAACCTCGCGGTTGCGCGTGATGAGCACCACGGGAATCAGCGCGAACGGGATGCCGAAGCTCAGGACGACCTGCGAGAACACGAGCGCGTCGGTCGGGTCGACGCCGATCGCGAGGACCACGAGCGCGGGCGCCATCGTGATCGCCCGGCGCAGCGCGAGCGGGACCGCCCGCGAGATGAACCCCGCCATGACGATCTGGCCCGCGTAGGTGCCGACGGAGCTCGAGGCGAACCCGGAGGCCAGCAGGGCCAGCGCGAAGGCGAGCGCGGCGCTGCCGCCGACGAGGAGCCCGAGCTGCTCGTGCACCCCCTCGATGCCCTCGATCTCGAGCCCGCGCGAGTGGAAGAGCGACGCGGCGATGACGAGCATCGACATGTTCACGAGCCCGGCGAGGCTCATCGCGATCGTCACGTCGATCCGGTTGAAGCGCAGCATCCGGCGGCGCTCTGCGTCGTCGCGCAGCTCGATCCGGTTCTGGGTCAGCGCGGAGTGCAGCCAGATGACGTGCGGCATCACCGTCGCGCCGAGGATCGCCGCGGCGAGCAGCACGGAGTCCGTGCCGTCGAAGGCCGGCTGCAGGCCGCCGAGGGCGCCGCGGGCATCGAAGCCGATCCGGAGCGTGTCGTAGAGGAAGCCGGCGAGGATGACCGCGAGGAGCCCGACGATCACGGTCTCGAAGCGCCGGTATCCCCTTGCCTGGAGGGCGAGGATCGCGAACGAGACGACGGCGGTGATGAGGCCCGAGACGAAGAGCGGGACGCCGAAGAGGAGGTTCAGCGCGATCGCCGCGCCGATGAACTCCGCGAGGTCGGTGGCCATGGCGATGAGCTCCGCCTGGATCCACAGCCCCCAGGAGACGGGCCGCGGGAAGCGCTCGCGGCAGAGCTGCGCGAGGTTCCTCCCGGTCGCGATGCCGATCTTCGCCGTGAGGTTCTGGATCAGCATCGCCATGAGGTTCGCGACGAGGATCACCCACAGGAGCAGGTAGCCGAACTGGGCGCCGCCCTCGAAGTTCGAGGCGAAGTTGCCCGGGTCGACGTAGGCGACCGACGCGACGAAGGCCGGGCCCAGGAGCGGCAGGCTCCCCCGGAAGCGCCCGCGGGCGCGGAGGCGCTGGAGCTCGCTCGGCCCCTTCCCGGCGGCCGGCCCGGCGTCCGCTGCCGGTGCGACGAGCTGGTCGCTCACGCGGGCTCGAGCTCGACCCGCATCGCGCGGGCGAGCTCGCCGCCGAGCGGGTGCACGGCGTCGTCGTCGGCGAACGTCGCGAACGTCGGACCGCCGAACGGCTGGCGCTCGACGACCGCGAAGTCCTGGCCCGGCCGGATGTCCCGCGCGGCGAGGTAGCGGAGCATCTCCGGGTCGGCGTCGGAGACCCGGACGAAGCGGCCGCGGGCCCCGACCGGGCACTCCTCGAGCGAGGAGGTCGTCGACTCGGGGACGCTGAGGTCGTGCGTCGGGATCGGGTCGCCGTGCGGGTCGGTCGCCGGGTGTCCGAGCTTCGCCGCGATGCAGGCCTCGAGCTCCTCGGAGAGGACGTGCTCGAGGACCTCGGCCTCGGCGTGGACACGGTCCCAGGGGAGGCCGAGCTCCTGCATGAGGAAGAGCTCGAGGAGCCGGTGGTGGCGCAGGACCTCGAGGGCGACGCGGGCCCCCGCATCGGTGAGCCGCACGCCGTGGTACGGCTCGTGGGTGGCGAGGCCGAGGCCGTCGAGCTTCTTCACCATCGCCGAGGCCGAGCCGGCGCTGACGCCGAGGCGGGCGGCGAGCTCGTTCGTGCTCACGGGCGAGACGACGTCGCCGCGGCGCTCGAGGGAGTAGATCGCCTTCGTGTAGTCCTCGACGGCCTCTCCGACGGGACGGTCATCGCTCATGACGGGCACGGTGCGAGTTTAGCCTCGCCTCAACCTCGTCGTGTCGTGAGCCGAGGTGCCCATGCGCTGCTGCAGGAACCGTTGGGGCTGATGCAGGCGCTCAGCGCGGGGCGTACATGATCACGGCGACTCCGACGAGGCAGACGAGCGCCCCGCCGACGTCGTAGCGGTCCGGCCGGAAGGCGTCGAAGACCATTCCCCACGCCAGGGAGCCCACGATGAAGACCCCGCCGTAGGCGGCCAGGACGCGACCGAACTCGCTGTCGGGCTGCAGGGCGGCGACCGCGCCGTAGCCGACCAGGGCGACGGCTCCGGCTGCCGCGAAGAGGAGGCCCTTGTCCTCCTTGATGGCCTGCCACATGAGGTAGGCGCCGCCGATCTCGGCGATGGCGGCGACGACGAAGAGCAGGGCGGACTTGGCGACCAAGGCGACGACGCTACCGCCCCGTGCGATCAGCCCGCCGCGCCGCGCCGCGAGCCGGTGGAGCGTCCCGTCGAACCGCCTCCGCGACGGTGTCTCCGGGGCACGGTCGTCAGATCGTGTAAGTCTCTGCTGCTGCTGTGTTGTGTGGCGCTGAGGGTCGGCTCCGTCGTCAGCTCGGATTCCCGTGCCGCCTCGGTCGCCGAGCCTCAGCACGTGGCGAGTCGAGAGCGTGGGTTCGGTTGCTGGAAGTCGTAGGCGGCGCAGCAGTGATGTTCGCGGTGACGAACGTCGACGACGTGATGCTGCTGGCGCTGTACTTCGGGCGAGCGGGCCGTGACCGCGCGGCCGCTCGTCGCGTGGTCCTCGGGCAGTACGCCGGCTTCTTGGCGATCCTCGCCCTGTCGCTGGCCGGCGCCCTCGGGTTCGGTCAGCTCGAAGGGTCCGTGACCGCCTACCTTGGGCTCGTCCCGCTGGCGCTGGGTCTGCGGGCGGCGCGAGAGCTCGTCGTGGAGGACCACGCGGTCGGAGCGCTGCCGGCGCCGGGCAGCGCTCAGGCGATCACCGTCTGGGGCGTGGCGTCGATCACGTTCGCCAACGGCGGCGACAACGTCGGCGTCTACGTGCCCGTCCTCGCGACCGCATCCACGCGGACCGCGACGGTCTACGTCGTCGTGCTCCTGCTCGGCGTGGCCGCCGCATGCCTCGTCGGTCGTGCGCTCGCCGCGAGCCCGCTGGTGGCTCGGGCCGCCGCGCGTTGGGGGCACGTCCTGCTGCCGCTCGTCCTCGTGACGATCGGCGTGGCGATCCTGGTCGAGGGTGGCGCCTTCGGGCTCCAGCGCGCCTGACCCCCGCCCCCGCCCCTGGTGTGCGCGGAGGCCGCAGACGGCAGCACGAGCGCCACGCCCGCTGCCAGGATCAGCCCCGCGACGCCGCCGCCGATGCGAGCGCTCACGTCGCGGACGCGCCAGCGGGACGGAGGTCGCGCGCGACGGTCGCGACCGCCTCGGCGAGCTGGCCGACGCCGGGCTGCTCGACCGGGAAGTGGCCCGCGCCTTCGAGCATGACGAGCCGCTTGGGCGCCTGGAGGCGCTCGAAGAAGCTCCGACTGAGCTCCACGGGGGTCCACCGGTCCTCGGCTGGGTGCGCCAGGACGACGGGACAGACGTCGAAGTCCTCGGGCTCGACCGCGGGGACGCCGGCGAACCAGGTCCGCAGGAAGCGGACGGGCATGGAGGTGGCGCCGCCGAGCGGGTCGGTGGCGCAGAGCCGGGCGAGCTGCGGGTCGTTGGCGATGGCGTTCATGTTGGCCACCCAGCGCATCGGGACGGGCAGCCGGTCGAGTGGGCGCGCGAGAGGCATGATGCGGGCGCCGATCCTGCCGAGCACGGGCGAGCGCGCGACGCCGACGCGTACGGCGTCCAGGCGCGTGTCGAGCAGGCACGTCGCGACGACCGCGTCGGCAGCGCGCGTGCGGCCGGCGACGTCGTAGGCGAGCATGCCGCCCATGCTCGCCCCCAGGAGGATGAGCGGCCTCGGGTCACGCCGGCGCTCGGCTGCGACGAAGGCGCTCATGGACGAGACCCAGTCGTCGTAGGCCACGGCGCGTCGACGCGGGACGCGGGTGCGGCCGAAGCCCGGCAGGTCGGGCGCGATGAGCTCGGCCTCCTCACCGGCAGCCGCCTCGGCGAGCGGCCAGAGGGCACCGGCGTGACCGCCGCCGCCGTGCAGGACCAGCAGCCGGTACGGAGCGCCGGGACGGGGCCGACGAAGGACGTGGACGTCGATGTCCTCCCACGTCCACCAGGTGCTCGACGGCTCCTCGGCGTCGACAGCGGTCAGGCCCGACGGCAGGTAGGCGGCGTAGGGGTTCATGCGCTGCACCCGTGACGGCGCCCGACGCCGGGGATGACGCGGCAGACTCGTGCGGCGCAGGCCTCGCGGGTCGCGGCGATCCCGACGACGGCGAGCGCCACGCCGAGCGCGAAGAGGGCGAGCACCGGCGCGAGCGCGCCGAGGACGAGCACCGGCAGGAACTCCGGCGGTGGGCTCATGCGACGGCCCCCGGCAGCAGGACACCCAGCGCCTCGCGCCCGGTGTCCGTCAGCGCGTAGAGGACCATCTTGCCGTCGCGTCGTGACCCGGCCAGCCCGGCCGTACGCAGTCCTCGGGCGTGATGGGAGACCAGGTTCTCCGAGCGGCCCGTGATCCAGGCCAGATCGCAGACGCAGAGCTCCTCGGCTGCGGCCAGGGCCGCCGCGACCGCCAGCCGGGTCGGATCGCCGAGCGCCTTGGCACGCTGGGCCGCAGCCTCGAGCGCTGCCAGATCGGGAAGGCCCGCTCGGATGCGCTCACCGCGCGCCGGGTCCAGGGAGAGCAGCTCGCAACGATCGGTCATGGGAACATCTTAATGTACGTACATGTGTACCTCCAGACCGTGCTGGAAGCGGTCGAGCGGACGGGCGCAACGGTGGCCGTGAGCTTCGGGACGACGAGGATGGCCGGGCCGGCCGGACGGGCCGCCCATCCGCACATGAGGTCCCTGCCCACGAGCGCGGCGTCCTGGATCCGTCGCGCCGCCCTGGCGCTCGAGCCTCTCAGTGCTGCGAGCGACGTTTGCCCCCATATTGCCCCCTGAACGACGAAAACCCCGCTTGTGCGGGGTTCTCTGAAGCGGGCTACGGGAATCGAACCCGTCTCTCGAGCTTGGGAAGCTCACGTTCTACCGATGAACTAAGCCCGCGGAAGGCCGCATCGTAGCCGACCCCGTGGGCGCGGTGACGCGCCACCGGCTCTACCCTGTCGGTGCCCCGTGAAGCGCTCCTCCGTCCCGACCATCGTCCTCGTCGTCGCCGCAGCGCTCGTCGCGCTGCTGGTCTACGGCGTCGTCCAGGCCCAGACGGGGGTGGGCTCGGACGCGATCGACAAGGCGGTTCAGCGCGGGGAGCGGCCCCCAGCGCCCGCACGGGATCTCCCGCGCCCATCCATCGACGACGCGACGCAGCGCAGGCTCGCGCAGTACGAGGGCAAGGTCGTCGTCGTGAACTTCTGGGCGTCGTGGTGTACGCCGTGCCGTCGGGAGGCGCCCGTGCTGAACAAGACGCAGGCGGACCTCGAGGCCAAGGGCGACGGCACCGTCATCGGCGTGACCTACCACGACGCGGCGGACGCCTCACGGGAGTTCGCGAGGGAGAACCGCTTCACATTCCCCACCCTGCGCGACCCCGAGGACACGCTCTTCAACGCCTACGGCAACTTCGGGATTCCCGAGACCTTCGTGCTCGACAAGCAGGGCCGGGTCGTCGACCTGAGCCGCGGCGAGGTCGGCCAGGAGTTCCTCGACAAGGCCGTCGCGAAGGCGCGGGCCGCCTCGTGAGCCGCCGCGCCGGGCTCCTGCTCGCGCTGCTGGTCGCGCTCACGGCCGCGGCGCCCGCGCAGGCCATCCCGCCGGAGCAGCGCGGCGAGGCGTTCAACCGCCTCGAGAAGAAGGTCATGTGCATCGAGTGCAACGTGCCCCTGAACATCGCCGAAGCCGCGCAGGCCGACGCCACCCGCACGCAGATGCGCCGGCTGCTGGACCGCGACCTCTCCGAGCAGCAGGTCCTCGACCAGCTCGTCGAGGACTACGGCCCGAACATCCTCGCCTCCCCGAAGGCCGAGGGCTTCAACGTGCTCGCCTACCTCGTGCCCGTGCTCGCGCTCGCGGCCCTGCTCGCCTGCGGTGCCGTGCTGCTGCCGCGCTGGAAGCGCAACCGCGCCGAGGCCGGGAGCGGCGAAGACGACATCCCGCCGCCGGACCTGAGCCGCGCCGACACCGAGCGCCTCGACGCCGAGCTCGCACGGTACGGCGCGTGAGCGTCCTCGCCGCATCCGTCAACCCGACCGTCTTCGCCGCGTTCACCGCCGGCTTGCTCTCCTTCGTCTCCCCCTGCGTCCTGCCGCTCGTCCCGGGCTACCTCAGCGCGGTCAGCGGGCTGCAGCCCGGCGTGGAGACCGAGCGCCGCGACCTGCCGCACATCCTGTGGCCCGCGATCGCGTTCTGCCTCTCGTTCACGGTGATCTTCGTCGCGCTCGGCATGTTCGCGACGGGCCTCGGCGCTCCGCTGGCCGACAACCGCACGCTGCTCAACCAGATCGCGGGCGTCTTCCTCGTCGTGATGGGCGCACTGCTGATCGGCAGCCGCTTCACGAACCTCGCGAACCGCGAGTTCCGGCCCGGCGGGCTGATCGAGCGTGCGGGAACGGGCGGCCCGGTGATCGCCGGCGCCGCGTTCGCGATCGCCTGGACCCCATGCACCGGGCCCATCCTCGGCGCGATCCTCGCCACCGCGGCGCAGAAGGACGGCGTCGGCGGCGGCGCGTTCCTCCTCGCCGCCTACTCCGCGGGCCTCGCGGTGCCGTTCCTCGCCTCGGCGGTGGCCTTCGAGAAGTTCTCGACGGGCTTCCGCTGGATCCGCGACCACTACACGGTCATCACCGTGGTCTCCGGGATCATCCTGATCGCCGTCGGCGTCCTCGTCTTCAACAACGAGATGACGCGCCTGGCCCAGGAGGCGCGCACCGCGATCGACGCGCTCGGCATCGACCTCGGCTTCTTCGAGCGCTGAGCGCCTACATCTCGTCCGGCGCGGAGACGCCGAGCACGCCCAGGGCGCTCGCGAGCGTCTGCTGCGTCGCGCGGCAGACGGCGACGCGGAACGCCTCGCTCGGCTCCCCGCGCACCTTGCAATCGCGGTAGAACGCCGCGGAGGTCTGCGCGAGGTCCAATGCGTACGTCGCGATGCGGTGCGGCGCGCGGCGCTCGGCGGCCTCGGCCACCTCGGCCGGCCACGCCAGCAGGGAGCGCACGAGCGCCCGCTCGGACGGGTGGAGCGGCTCGGCGGGCGGCGTGGGGTCCGCGGCGGCGGTGGCCTCGCGGAGGATCGCCGCCATGCGGGCGTGCGCGTACTGCACGTAGTAGACGGGGTTCTCGCTCGACTGCTGCTTGGCGAGCTCGAGGTCCAGCTCGATCGTCGTGTCGTGCGAGCGCTGGAGGAGGTACCAGCGCGCGGCGTCGACGCCGATGTCGTCCACGAGGTCGTCGAGCGTCACGAACTCCCCCGCGCGCTTGCTCATGCTGACCTTCTTCTCGCCCTCGCGGAGCGAGACGAGCTGCATGATCACGAGCTCGAGCTCGTCGGGAGCGCCTCCGAGCGCCTGGAAGCCCACGTGCATCCGCGGCACGTAGCCGTGGTGGTCGGCGCCCCACACGTCGATGAGCAGGTCGAAGCCGCGCTCGCGCTTGTCCTGGTGGTAGGCGATGTCGGAGGCGAAGTACGTGTGCTCGCCCGAGGCGCGCTCGATGACACGGTCCTTGTCGTCGCCGAGCTCCGTCGTGCGCAGCCACAGCGCGCCGTCCTGCTCGAAGGTGCGGCCCTGCTGGGCGAGGAGCTCGAACGCGCGCTCGACCTTCTGCTCGTCATGGAGCGCCTTCTCCGAGAACCACGTGTCGAACGTGACGCGGAAGCGCTCGAGCGATGCGCGGGCGGCGTCGACCATGAGCGCGACGGCGCGCTGGGCGAGCTCGTCGAGCTCCATCGCGGCCGCGCCCGGGATCTGCCCCGCGAGGTCGGTGATGTACCCGCCCAGGTAGCCGCCCTCGGGGATCTCCTCCCCGCGGGCGCGCGCCTGCACGGAGCGGCCGAGGAGCTGGATCTGGGAGCCGTAGTCGTTGACGTAGAACTCGCGGTGGACCCGGTGGCCGGCGAGCTCGAGGGCCCGGGCGAGCGCGTCGCCGTACGCCGCGTTCCGGGCGCCGCCGATGTGGACGGGGCCCGTCGGGTTGGCCGAGACGAACTCGACGTTCACCCACCGCGCCCTCGCGGGGGTGCTCCGCCCCCAGGCCTCCCCGGCCTCGAGCGCGCCGGCCAGCGCGCCCGCGTGCCAGGCGTCCGAGAGCGTGAGGTTCAGGAAGCCGGGCCCCGCGACCTCGAAGCCCGCGAGCCCGTCCCCCAGGTCCTCCTGGAGCGCGGCGGCGAGGTCCGCGGCAACGTCGCGCGGCGGGCGCCCGAGTGCCTTCGTCAGGAGCATCGCCGCGTTCGTGGCGTAGTCGCCGTGGCCGGCCTGCTTCGGGCGCTCGAGCGCCGGCGGGGCCTTGGGGGTGCCGCCGAGGGCCGCCGCGGCACGGTCCACGGACGCCCGGAGGTCGCTCAGCGCATCGCTCATGCCCCCGATGCAAGCACGTTGCGGGCGCTAGTGGTGGTACGGCTCCCCCGCGAGGATCTTGTGCCCGCGGTAGAGCTGCTCCAGGAGCACGACCCGGGCGAGCTGGTGCGGGAGCGTCATGGGCCCCAGCGAGAAGCGGTGCTCGGCCTGCGGGAGCTCCTCCCGGCCGAACGCGCCGCCCAGGACGAAGCAGAGGTCGCGGCCCGAGCGGCGGCGCTCCTCGAGGAAGGCGGCGAACACCTCCGAGCTGAACGACTGCCCGCTCGAGTGCAGGAGGGAGACGAACGGGCCGGGGCCGCCGCCCGCGGGTCCCGACGGGATCCGGCCCGGCACCTGGGCGTCGTCGCGCACCTCGACGAGCTCCAGGCGGGCGTACCGGCTCAGGAGCTTCGCGTAGTGCTGGACGTCGTCGGCGTAGGGCGGGCGCAACCGGCCGACCGAGAGGACGATCAGGCGCATCGGCCTGCGAGACTACGCCCATGGCCGACGAGCAGCCCGGGCTCCCCGAGCGCCACATCAACATCCACTTCGATCCGTCCGACATGGCGGGCCACTACGCGAACTTCGCGAACGTGAGCCACTCGGACTACGAGTTCACGGTGACCTTCGCCCGCGTCGACCACGAGGTCGAGGACGAGGAGATCCCCGGGGTCGTCGTGACCCGCCTGAACCTGTCCGCCAAGTTCATGCGCGAGCTCATCGACGCGATGGAGGACAACTACTCCAAGTGGCAGACGCGCGAGGGCATCAAGAACCTCCCCGAGTTCGGCGAAGGCCCCGGCCCGGGCAGCTGAGCTCCGGCCGTCGCCCATGCGCGTCGCCGTCCTCTCCGACATCCACGGCAACCGGCACGCCCTCGAGGCGGTGCTCGACGAGGTCGCCACGTCCGGGGCCACCGACGTGTGGTGCCTCGGCGACGTCGTGGGCTACGGCGCGGACCCCGACCCGTGCGTCGCGCTCGTGGCCGACCGGGCGGCGCTCTGCCTCGCCGGCAACCACGACCTCGCGGTGACGGGCGACCTGCCGCTCGACGACTTCTCGCGCGGCGCTGCCCTCGCGGCCCGCTGGACGCAGGAGGTCATCGCGCCCGAGAGCCTCGACTTCCTCGGGAGCCTCACGACCCACGGCGCAGCCGGCCCGATCGGCCTCTACCACGGCAGCCCCCGTGATCCCGTCTGGGAGTACGTGACGAACGCGCTGCTCGCCGAGCTCTGCTTCGACGTGCTCACACAGCGCGTCGCACTTGTCGGGCACTCGCACATCGCGCTGAGCTTCGTCCGCACCGAGGGCCACCCAGCCACAGGGGAGAAGCGCCGCGCGGGCGACCACATGGACCTCGCCGAGGGCGAGTGGCTCCTGAACCCCGGCTCGGTCGGGCAGCCCCGCGACGGGGACCCGCGCGCCGCGTGGCTCCTGCTCGACACGGACGCCTGGCGCGCCGAGTGGAAGCGCACCGCCTACGACATCGCGGGCGCCGCGGCGGCGATCCGCCACGCGCGGCTCCCCGAGTCGCTCGCCCAGCGGCTGGAGAACGGCAAGTGAGGCGCCTCGCCGCCACGAGCGCCGTCGTGCTGGCCGCGCTGGGGGCGGCCGGGTGCGGGAGCGGCTCGAGCTCGAGCCTGCTCCGCGACACGGAGGCCGCAGGGCTGAAGGAGACGCTCGACGAGATCCGCGACGCGGTCGAGGCCCGGAACGTCGGGGCCTGCGCCGCGCGGGTGCGGGAGCTCCGCCGGCAGGTCGTCAACCTGAAGCCACCGGTCGATCGCGGGCTGCGCCAGCGTCTGCGCGAGGAGGTCGACGACAAGCTCATCCCGCAGGTCGCGGACGAGTGCGACGACCCGAAGACCGAGACGCTGCAGACGACGACGACGCCGGCGCCGACAGGCCCGACGGAGCCCGCACCCGCGCCGGAGCCGGAGCCGGAGCCCGCACCCGAGCCCACGCCGGCCGAGCCGCCCGCCGACACCACCAGCACGGTCCCGCCGCCGGCCACCGAGGAGCCCGCGCCGACCGCCCCGAACGCACCCATCCAGCC
>JAOPZO010000224.1 GCA_025964065.1 Solirubrobacterales bacterium
GTGCTCGCGGTCCACGAGCGCGAGCGGCATGAGGCGGTGGGCCGGCAGGCTCAGCTGCAGCGCGATCGAGCGGTCCACGCCGACGGGGCTGTCCGCGAGCTCGGCGAGCGCGTCGCGCCACACCGCGAGGACGGTGTCGGCGGCCTGGAGCGCGTCTCGCAACGCGCGGGCCTGCTCGGCGTAGAGGTGCTCGGCCTCCGCGCGGGAGCCCGCGTCCGCGAGGTCGAGGTCGCACGGCACCCGGAGCATGTCGCGTGCGGAGATGGCCTCCCCCGCGCCGCGGCCGCCGTGGGCGACGTAGGTCTGGATCGTCCCGAGGTCCCGCCGGCCGTGGAAGACGACCGTCAGCGCGTCGGTGAGCGAGAGGCCCTCGACGCGCAGCGCGACCGCCGCGGAGGCCTCCGGGTCGAGCAGGGCGCGCTCCAGCAGCTCGTCGGCGCCGTCGTCATGGTCACGGGGCTCTTCCATGTCCTCATCCTCCTCTTCGGGCTCTGTGATCGTGATCGACCGTTCGGCGGAAGACCTGCAGGGCCGGGTGTACCCTCGGGCGGCATGAAGCTCATCTACAAGCCGTTCGGCATCGTCATCGGGCTGCTGTCGGGCCTCGTCGCGTCGAAGGTCTTCAGCGCGATCTGGGGGATCTTCGACCAGGAGGAGCCGCCCAAGCCGACGACCCGCGACACCTCGTGGGCGAAGGTCATCGGCGCGGCCGCGGTGCAGGGCGTGACGTTCAAGGTCACCCGGGCCGTCGTCGACCGCAGCGGTGCCAAGGGCTTCGCGTTCCTCACGGGTGCCTGGCCGGGCCCGGACAGGCCCGCGAAGAGCCAGGCCGCCGAGGCGGTCCGCTAGCAGCCGCCGGGGGTCCCCGGCCGCGCGCAGCGGGTACGGTCGGCGCCATGAACGACGAGGCGATCGCATGAGCAGCGGCCGGGAGCGCCCACGCTTCGACGTGCTCGTCGACCGTCGGGACGGCGAGACCGTGGTCTGCGTGCTCGGGGAGCTCGACCTCACCGCCAAGGAGGAGCTCCTCTCGGCGGTGCGCGACGCGCTCTCGGACATCGCGCCGGTCCTGCTCGACCTGTCGCGCGTCGAGTTCATGGACTCGACGGGGATCCGCGCGCTCAACCAGCTCGTACGGGAGGCCGACGGGGCCGGCCGGACGCTCGAGATCGGCGCGGCGCTGCAGCCGCAGGTCGCCCGGGTCCTCGAGCTGACCGGCATGGGCGATGTCCTCCCCCTGCGCGCATGAGCGCCGTCACACGGCACAACGTCGTCGAGCACGGCCTCCCCCACGGGCGCCCGATGGTCTTCGCGCACGGCTTCGGCTGCGACCAGGAGATGTGGCGCTGGGTGTGGCCCGCGTTCGCGGACACGCACCGGGTCGTGCTCTTCGACCACGCCGGCTCCGGCAGCTCCGACCCGTCCGCGCACGACCCCCTGCGCCACGCGACGCTCGCGGGCTACGCGGACGACGTCCTCGCGATCGTCCACGAGCTCGGCCTCCACGACGTCGTCTTCGTCGGGCACTCCGTCTCCGCGATGATCGGGGTCGTCGCCGCGGGACGGGAGCCCGAGCGCTTCGGGGAGCTCGTGCTCGTCGCGCCCTCGCCGCGCTACGTCGACGACGAGGGGTACGTCGGCGGCTTCAGCCGCGAGGACATCGACGAGCTGCTCGTCTCGCTCGACCAGAACTACCTCGGATGGTCGAGCGCGATGGCGCCCGTCATCGCGGGCAACCCGGATCGGCCCGAGGTCGGCGAGGAGCTCACGAACAGCTTCTGCCGCTCCGACCCGGCGATCGCCGCGCAGTTCGCCCGCGCGACGTTCCTCGCGGACAACCGTGCCGACCTGCCCCTCGTCCGCACCCCGAGCCTGATCCTGCAGTGCTCGCAGGACGTCATCGCGCCCGTGGCGGTCGGCGACTACCTGCACCGCGAGCTCGCGGGAAGCACCCTCGTGCAGCTCGAGGCCACCGGGCACTGCCCGAACCTGAGCGCTCCCGAGGAGACGGTCACCGCGATCCGTGCCTACCTCGGGCCATGAGCGTCGGCGCCGCGGAGGAGCTCCTCGCGGACGCGCCGTGCGGGTACCTGACCTCGACGGCCGACGGCACGATCACGGGCGTGAACCGCACGCTCGAGCTCTGGACGGGACGCAGCGCGGAGGAGCTCGGCGGCATGCGCTTCGTCGACCTGCTCGCCGTCGGCGGCCGGATCTACCACGACACGCACCTCCTCCCGCTGCTCCACGCCCAGGGCGCGGTGCAGGCGATCGCGCTCGACCTGGTGCGCGCCGACGGCGCCCGTCGCCCCGTGCTCATGAGCTCGGCGCTGCGGCGCGCGGAGGACGGCACGCCCGAGGCGTTCGTCACCGTCCTCTTCGACGCGACGGACCGCCGCCGCTACGAGGAGGAGCTGCGCCGGGCGCGCCACCGCGAGGCGGAGGTCTCGCGCGAGCTGCAGCGGAGCCTGCTCGGCGGCACGCTGCCCGGGGCGCCGGGCCTCGATGTCGGGGTGGTCTACCGGCCGGCCGCGGCCGGGACGGAGGCGGGCGGCGACTGGTACGACGCGTTCTGGCTCGAGGAGGGCGAGGAGGTCGCCCTCGTGGTCGGCGATGTCGTCGGGAAGGGGCTCGGGGCGGCCGCCGCCATGGGGCAGCTCCGGAGCGCCGCGCGGGCGCTCGCCGCCACGGGCCTCGAGCCCGGGCCGCTGCTCGACGCGATGGACACCTACGTGCGCCGCCACGGCGTCGGGGACTTGACCACGCTCGTCTGCGCGTGGCTGCACCTCGGCACGGGAGCGGTCCGGTACGCGTGCGCCGGGCACCCGCCGCCCGCGCTGCTCGACGCCGCGGGCACTCCCGTCCTGCTCTGGGAGGGTCGCGGACTGCCGCTGGGCCCGCATCGCGCGGCGGACCGCACGCATCCGACCGGAACGGCGAGGCTCGAACCCGGGGGAACGCTGCTGCTCTACAGCGACGGGCTCGTGGAGCGCCGCGGCGGCGACCTCGACGCGGGGTTCCGGCGCCTGCTCGGCGCGCTGCAGGGCCGGCA
>JAOPZO010000205.1 GCA_025964065.1 Solirubrobacterales bacterium
GAGGCGCGCGGCTCCTTCGGCGACGACACGCTGCTGGTCGAGCGGTACGTCGGGAACTCCCGGCACATCGAGGTGCAGGTGCTCGGGGATGCGCACGGACACGTGATCCACCTCGGCGAGCGCGAGTGCTCGCTGCAGCGCCGCCACCAGAAGGTCGTGGAGGAGTCCCCGTCCCCCGTGGTGACCCCGGCGGTGCGCGCGGCGATGGGCGAGGCCGCGGTGGCGCTCTTTCGCGCCGCGGGCTACGTCGGCGCGGGCACCTGCGAGTACCTCGTCCCCTGCGAGGACCCGGGGGCGTTCTTCTTCCTCGAGGTCAACGCCCGGCTGCAGGTGGAGCACCCGGTGACCGAGCTGGTCTGCGGCCTCGACCTCGTCGAGCAGCAGCTGCGCATCGCGGCGGGGGAGCCGTTGGGCTTCGACCAGTCCGGGGTCGTGCTCAGGGGCCACGCGGTCGAGGTGCGCGTCTGCGCGGAGGACGCGGCCGCCGGCTTCCTCCCCGCCACGGGCCGGGTCGGCGCCTACGCCGAGCCGCGCGGCGTCCGCACGGACAGCGGCATCGCCGCGGGCTCCGAGGTGACCGCGCTGTACGACTCGCTGCTCGCGAAGGTCGTCGCGCACGGGCCGGATCGCGAGACCGCCCTCGGCGCGCTGTCCCGGGGGCTCGACGGCTTCCACGTCCTCGGGGTCACGACGAACACGGGGTTCCTGAAGCGCCTCCTCGACGCGCCCGCCGTCCGTGCGGGAGACATGGACACGGGCGCGATCGAGCGCGGCCTCGTCGCCACCGCGCCGCCGGCGGCGGAGCTCGACGAGGCGCTCGTCGTGGCCGCGCTGCTCGAGGTCCTCGCGCTCGAAGGGGTCGGCGAGGACCCGTGGGACGCGCTCGTGGGCTGGCGGATGGACGCGCCCGCGCCCGTCCTCGTCCCGCTGCTGCCGCCGGGCGCGACGGCGCCGCGCATCCTGGAGGTCTCGGGTCCGGCCGCAGACGCCACCGTGCGGGAGCGGGGCCGGGAGGGGGCGACCCGCGTACGCGCCGTGCGGCTCGACCCCGAGCGGGTCGCCGTGCAGTCCGGCGGGGCGCGCCGCGTCTGGCACCACGCCGACGTCGACGGGCTGCGCTGGGTCGCCGCGGGCGCGGACGCGTTCGCCTTCCGGGTCGTCGAGCCCGCCGTGCAGCACGGCGAGGCCGCTGCCGAGGGAACGCTCGAGGCGCCCATGCCCGGGACGGTGCTGTCCGTGCGCGTCCGCGAGGGTGCGGCGGTGGCCGAGGGCGAGGTGCTCGTGGTGATCGAGTCGATGAAGATGGAGCTCGCGCTGACGGCGCCCGTGGCGTCGACGGTCGGGCTCGTCCACGTCAGCGAAGGGGACAGCGTGCGCCAGGGACAAGCCGTCGTCGAGCTCGGGGGGGCCGAGGGATGAGCGTCGTCCTCGGCACCACCGCCGACCCCACCTCCGAGGCCTACGCGGCGAACCAGGCGGCCCACGCCGCGCTCGCGGCCGACCTCCGCGCGCAGCTGCAAGTCGTCCGCGCGGGCGGCGGCGAGAAGGCCACTGCGAAGCACGTCGCCCGCGGGAAGCTCCTGCCGCGGGAGCGCGTCGACCGTCTGCTCGACCGCGGCTCCCCGTTCCTCGAACTCTCCCCCCTCGCCGCGCACGGCATGTACGACGGGGACGCGCCGGGCGCCGGGATCATCACGGGCATCGGGCGGGTGAGCGGCCGCGAGGTCATGGTCGTCTGCAACGACGCCACGGTGAAGGGCGGCTCGTACTACCCGATGACCGCGCGGAAGCAGACGCGGGCGCAGGAGATCGCGCTCGCCAACCGCCTGCCGTGCGTGTACCTCGTCGACTCGGGCGGGGGCTACCTGCCGCTGCAGGACGAGCTCTTCCCCGACGTCCGCGGCTTCGGGCAGAGCTTCTACAACCAGGCGAACATGAGCGCCGAGGGCATCCCGCAGATCGCGGCCGTGCTCGGCTCCTGCACCGCGGGCGGCGCCTACGTCCCCGCGATGTGCGACGAGTCCGTGATCGTCAGGGAGCAGGGGACGATCTTCCTCGGCGGCCCACCGCTCGTGAAGGCGGCCACGGGCGAGGACGTGAGCGCGGAGGACCTCGGCGGCGGCGCGATGCACACGAGGGTCTCCGGGGTGGCGGACCACCTCGCGCAGGACGACGAGGACGCGCTCGCGATCGTGCGGTCCATCGTCGCGAAGACGGCGTCGAAGGGGCCGTGCCCGTGGGAGCGCGTCGCCCCCGTGGCGCCGCATGTCGATCCCGCCGGGCTCACGGGTGCGGTGCCGACCGACCTGCGCACGCCGTACGACCCCCGCGAGGTCATCGCCCGCATCGCGGACGGCTCGCGCTTCCACGAGTTCAAGGCGGGCTACGGCTCGACGCTCGTGTGCGGGTTCGCGCACCTCCACGGCCACCAGGTCGGGATCCTCGCGAACCAGGGCGTGATCTTCTCCGAGAGCGCCATGAAGGGCGCGCACTTCATCGAGCTCTGCGACCAGCGCGGCATCCCGCTCGTGTTCCTGCAGAACATCACGGGCTTCATGGTCGGCCGCGAGGCCGAGGAGGGCGGCATCGCGAAGCACGGCGCGAAGATGATCGCCGCGGTCTCCGTCGCCCGGGTGCCGAAGCTCACGGTCATCGTCGGCGGCTCGTTCGGCGCCGGGAACTACGGGATGTGCGGCCGGCCGTACTTCCCGCGCTTCCTCTGGATGTGGCCCAACGCGCGGATCAGCGTGATGGGCGGGGAGCAGGCCGCGACCGTCCTGACCATGGTCGGCCGCGAGAGGGACCCCGAGGCGATCGAGGCGCGCAAGCAGGAGATCCGCGCGCAGTACGAGCGCCAGGGCCATCCGTACTACGCGAGCGCACGGCTCTGGGACGACGGCGTGATCGACCCGCGCTCGACCCGCGACGTCCTCGGCCTCGCGCTGTCCGCGTGCGCGAACGCGCCGCTCGGCCCGCGCCGCAAGCCCGTCTTCCGCATGTAGCCACCCACCGTCCCGGAGCACCATGATGAGCCACCCCGCCCAGTCCCACGTCCGGATCGAGCACGACGGCCCCGTCGCCCTCGTCACCCTCGACCGGCCGCCGATGAACGCGCTCGACGTCCCGACCTGCCTCGAGCTCACGAGCGCGTTCGACGCGCTCGCGGCCGATCCCGCGACGCGTGCGGTCGTCCTCACGGGGGCGGGCCCGGCGTTCTCCGCGGGGGTGGACCTGCAGCTCGTCCCCGATCTCGACCCGGCCGCGCAGGACGTCCTGCTCGGGGCGCTCAACACGATGTTCCTCACGCTCTACGCGTCGCCGCTGCCGGTCGTCGCCGCGGTGAACGGCCACGCGATCGCGGGCGGCCTGGTGCTCGCGCTGTGCGGCGATCACCGCGTCGTCGGGCCGAAGGGGAAGCACGGGCTGACCGAGGTGGCGGTCGCGGTGCGCTTCCCGGCGGTCGCGCTCGAGGTCGTCGGGAGCGGGCTGCCCGAGGCGACCGTGCGCCGGCTCGTGCTCGACGGCGCGCTGCACCCGGGCGACGCCGCGGTGGCGCTCGGGCTGTACGACGAGCAGGCGCAGGAGCCCGTCGCCCGCGCCCACGAGGTGGCCGCGGTACGGGCGGGCCACGACCCGGAGGTCTACGCGGAGCTCAAGGCGAGCATCCGCGCGGCGACCCTGGCACGCATGGAGGCGGGTGCCGCCGCGGAACCGCTCCGGGGCCGCTGGCTCTCGGAGGGAATGCGCGAGCAGGCCCGGCAGGCGCTGGCGCGGTGAGCGCGGGCACCCCGGGTGGACACCCCGGCGCTCCCCTGGGGGCAGGGCGTCGAACAGCGTGTCCGGACTAGGATTGGGGCCATGAGCTCCCCCCTGCGCGTCGCCATCGTCGGAGCCGGGCCGAGCGGCTTCTACGCCGCCGCCCAGCTGCTCGCGGTGGCCGAGCCCGAGTTCTCCGTCGACCTGTTCGACCGGCTCCCCACCCCGTACGGCCTGGTCCGCGCGGGCGTCGCCCCGGACCACCCGAAGATCAAGTCGGTCACGAAGGCCTTCGACAAGACGGCCCGGCACGAGCGCTTCCGCTTCTTCGGCCACGTGGAGCTCGGGACGGACGTCACGCGCGAGGACCTGCTCGAGCGCTACCACGCGGTCCTCTACTCCGTGGGCACCTCGACCGACCGCAAGCTCGGCGTCCCCGGCGAGAACCTGCAGGGCTCGCATCCGGCCACGGAGTTCGTCGCCTGGTACAACGGCCACCCGGACCACAGCGGGCTCGAGGTCGACCTCCAGGCCAAGCAGGCCGTCGTCGTCGGCGCGGGCAACGTCGCGATCGACGTCGCCCGCATGCTCGCGCTCGCCCCCTCCGAGCTCGGGGTGACCGACACCGCCGACCACGCGCTCGAGGTCCTGAACGCCTCCGGCATCGAGGAGATCACGATCCTCGCCCGCCGCGGGCCGCTGCAGGCCGCGTTCACGAACCCGGAGCTCCTCGAGATGGGCGAGCTCGAGCGCGCGGACCTCGAGATCGTCGGCGCGGAGCTCGACCCGCTGTCGCAGAAGGCGCTCGAGGACGCGGACAAGACGCGGCGCCGCAACGTCGAGATCATCCAGGAGTACGCGGCGCGCCCCAAGGCCGGCAAGCCGCTCACGGTCCGCTTCCGGTTCCTCGCGGGGCCCGTCGAGCTGCTCGGCGACGAGGACGGCCACGTGCGCGCGGTGAGGATCGAGGAGAACGAGATCACCGCCCGCGGCGACGGCTCGCTCGCCGCGGGCGGCACGGGCCGCTTCGAGGAGCTCCCGGCCCAGCTCGTCTTCCGCTCCATCGGCTACACGGGCGTCGCGGTGCCCGGCGTCGCGTTCGACGAGGACCGCGGCCTCATCCGCAACGACGGCGGCCGCGTCGTCGGCGAGGACGGCGCGCCGCTGCCCGGCGAGTACGTCGCGGGCTGGATCAAGCGGGGGCCCTCCGGCGTCATCGGCACGAACAAGAAGGACGCGCAGGACACGGTCAGGAAGCTCCTCGAGGACGCCGCCGCCGGCGCGCTGAACGAGCCGGGCGGCGAGGACGTCGAGGCGCTCCTGGCCGAGCGCTGCGAGCACCTCGTCTCCTGGGAGGGCTGGGAGGCCATCGACACCGCGGAGCGCGAGGCGGGCGAGCCCCAGGGCCGCCCACGCGTGAAGCTCGCCGAGTGGGACGCGCTGCGCGAGGCCGCGAAGGCCGGCCGCCCCGTGGGCTGAGGCAGGGCCCGGGAGCGCTTCCCCTCCGCGGGGGACGGGGTCAGGCGGGGGTTGCGAGCGACCCGCCGAGGCGCTCGCGGATGAGGCCCCGGGCCTCGTCCATCGTGCGCTCCACGAGCTCGCCGACCGTGGGCACGTCGTGGATCAGGCCCTGCACCATCCCGGCCCACCAGATGCCGTGCTCCGGGTCCCCGGTCTCGTAGACCTCGGCGCCGCGGGCCCCCGAGACGAGGTCGCGGATCTCCTCGAACGTCGCCCCGGCGGCCTCCCGCTCGAGCACCTCGTCCGAGACGGAGTTCTTCACGACGCGCCCCGTGTTCCCCAGCGTGCGGAAGATGAGGTTCGTCGCCCGCTCGTCGTTCTGGACGATCTGCTGCTTGATGTTCGCGTGGATCGGCGACTCCGCGGTGCACATGAACCGCGTGCCCATGTTGATGCCGTCCGCGCCCAGCGCCAGCGCCGCGACGAGGCCGCGGGCGTCCGCGAAGCCGCCCGAGGCGATGATCGGGATCGTCAACTTGTCCGCCGCCGCCGGGATCAGGACGAGGCCGGGGACGTCGTCCTCGCCCGGGTGCCCGGCGCACTCGAAGCCGTCGATCGAGACGCAGTCGACCCCGAGCGCCTCGGCCTTCAGCGCGTGGCGCACGGAGGTCGCCTTGTGGATGACCTTGATGCCGTGCGGGTGGAAGTCCGCGAGGTGGTCCCTCGGGTTCGAGCCGGCGGTCTCGACGATCTTGATGCCGGCCTCGATGATCGCCTGGCGGTACTCCGCGTACGGGGGCGGCGTGATCGACGGGAGGATCGTCAGGTTCACCCCGAACGGCTTGTCCGTGAGCTCGCGGCAGCGCTCGATCTCCCTCGTCAAGTCCTCCGGGGTCGGCTGGGTGAGCGCGGTGATGCACCCGAGCGCGCCCGCGTTCGCGACCGCGGCGACGAGCTCCGCCCGCCCCACCCACTGCATCCCGCCCTGCATGAGCGGGTGCTCGATCCCGAAGGTCTCCGTGAAGCGCGTCGTCAGCATGCCGAGCATCCTCCCGTCGCGCGCACCCCGCGCCCACCCACCGCGCGGGCGGGCCCGCCGACTCGACCGGCGCTCATCGGGGCGCCATGCGCAGGGCGCCGTCGAGCCGGACGACCTCGCCGTTGAGCATGCCGTTCGTGACCATGTGCTCCACGAGGTCGGCGTACTCGTCCGGGCGGCCGAGGCGCGGCGGGAACGGGACCGTTCCCGCGAGGGAGTCCTGCGCCGCCTGCGGCAGGCCGGCGAGCATCGGGGTCTCGAAGAGGCCGGGCGCGATCGTGAGGACGCGCACGCCCTTCGGGGCGAGCTCGCGGGCGGCGGGAAGCGTGACGCCGACGACGCCGCCCTTCGACGCCGCGTAGGCGATCTGGCCGACCTGGCCCTCGTAGGCCGCGACGGATGCCGTGTTGATGCAGACGCCGCGCTCGCCGCTCGCCGTCGGCGCGTTGGCGACCATGGCGCCGGCGGCGACCCGCAGCACGTTGATCGTGCCGAGGAGGTTCACCTGGATGACGAACGCGAAGCTCTCGAGCGGCGTCGGGCCCTCGCGGCCGACGAGCTTGCCCGGGGTGCCGACGCCCGCGCAGGTCACGCAGACCCGCAGCCCGCCGGCGGTCTCCGCGGCGAGCGCGACGGCCGCCTCGACGTCCTCGGGGCTCGTGACGTCGGCCTTGATCGCGCGACCGCCGACCTCGCTCGCGAGCGCCTCGGCCCGGTCGAGTGCGAGGTCCGCGACGACGACCTCGGCGCCCTCCGCGGCCAGGCGCCGCACCGTGGCCTCGCCCAGCCCTGACGCGCCACCGAAGACGATGGCGCCACTTCCCATGATCTGCATGGCCGCGACAGTACCTAGGGGAGCTCGCGGTCCACGACCTGACCGGAGGGGGCGCCCGGGTCCTCGTCCTGCAGGGGATCTGCGAGTTGGCCGGCGTGCCAGCTGCGCCAGTCCTCGAGCGCGTCCTCGATGCGGTCGAGGTGCTCGGCGAGCTCGGCCATCGCGTCCTCGTCGAGGCGATCGGCAAGCGCGAGTTGCGCGAGGCGCTCCACCGCGGCCTCGCGTTCGAGCAGCGCGTCACGCGGCGGCTCGAACGCCGGCTCGGCATCGGTCAGCTCGGCGACGAGCAGGTCGAGGCACGCCCGGAGGCCGAGCGCTGCCGCCCGCGGTCGCCGCTGCTCGAGATCGAGGACGACCCGCAGCGCCAGGTCCTCGGCTCCGAGGATCTGCAGGCGGCCGCCGAGGGCGGCGGCGACCGTCTCCGTGGGCCGCAGTCGCTCGGCCCTCGACACCCGGCCCACCCTGGGGGGCGGCGGGCGGAACGCGGTGGAGAACGTTCCCTCCGCCAGTGCTCCCGCCGTCCCATGACCGATGCGCACCTCCCGCGCATCGGCCGCGGTGATCTCGGCGACGTACGGGTCCCGCGCGCCCGCCCGGTACGCGCGCACCGCCGTGTTGAGGACGGCGACCGCCTGGTCGACGAGCATCGTGGAGCGCTCCTCGTCGTCCTTGAGCCCCTGGATGAAGCGCTCCGCCTCACGGCCACTCGCGAAGCGGTTCGCGGCGCCGATGAGCGTCGCCACCACCACGGACGTCTCGCGGGGTGGCGTGGAGGGATCAAGGCGGTGGGCCCGCCGGAACACCAGGCCCTCCTTGGGCGGTGGTGCTCCGATCACGCGCAGCTGCAGCACGTCGTGCCCCGCGTCGTCCTCGGCCGCGACGAGGTATCGCCCGGCCTCGGGGCCGAGACCGTGCCCGAACTCGAGCGCGACGAAGGGGAAGTGCTCGCTCACCGCTGCGCCTGGGCCCGGACCTGCGCCGTCCGGAAGCGTCCGTGCAGGACAGCCGCCAGGACCCCGAAGACGGCGAGCTCGAGGAACAGGGGGATCGGCCCGGCCCAACGCTCGGTGACGAGGAAGAACACGAGCGTGTGGAGCACGACGATCGGCACGAAGGCCAGGAGCATCGTGTGGCTCTTGAAGCCGGACCGGTGCTCACGGAGGCACAGCTCGTAGACGAAGCCGGTCGCGAGCAGCGCGCCACCGCCGATGAGCGTCGGACGCTGGTCCACCGGGGCGACGAAGCCCGAGACGAAGAGGAGGAGCCCGAGGAAGAGACCGATCTCCGTCGCCGGCACGCGCGCACCCCACAGCGGCTCGGGGCGGCGCACACCGTCACGCTCGTCGAAGCGGCGGGCGAGGCGGGGCTGCGGTTCGGGGGACCGGACGTGGCGCTCCCGGCGCTTGGCGGGAGGAACGGCGACGGCGATCCGCTCGCCGTCCGGGCCCGACGCCCCGCGATCGCGCGCCTTCTTCTTCCTAGCGCCCATGCGCAACGCCGCCCATGAGGTCCTGGACGTGCTGGTGGAGCGCACGGATGCCGGTGACGAGCTCGTCGCGCGTCTGCTCGAGGTCGGCGGTGCTGAGGATCGCCGGTCCGCGACGGGGGCTGCTCGGATCGAGCCGGAGCAGGCCTGCCGCGCTGCCGAGCGACGCGAGCTCCTGCTCGAGCAGCACGATCTGCCGGACGAGCTCGCTGCGCATGGGGCCCTCGTCCACCGCCGCTCCCCCGAGCGGGCCCGTGGGCGGGTACGGCGGAGCCCCGTCATCGAGCCGGGATCGGGCGAGCCGCTTCATGGGCCGACCGTATCCGAGCGCCGGGCGGAGGGGGACGTCTCTCCTTCGAACGACGGCCGAACGTCATCCCTCGGAGGTAGGGTCGATCGGGGTATGACGACGATCACCGAACATCCAAGACCAGCGGGCGCCCGCACTCCAGGCTGGGCTCGGAGCAGGACCGAGATGCTGTCCTTCGAGACGGGCCTGCAGCAGCTGCTCGAGCGCGCGGCGTCCGTCCTGGGCCGTTCGGCGGCGGAGCTGCCCGACGTGACGCTCGTCGGCGACACCCGTGCGACGCTGCACGAGGTCGTCTCGCTCATCGCCGAGTTCCTGCGGACGATGCCGGCGCGGACCACGCGCCAGCGTGTCGCCGACGCGGCAGCCGTCCTGCTCGAGGCGACGACGCTGCTCGACGAGCTCGACCGCGCGCTGCTCGACCAGCGCCTGCACGCGATGTCGCGCGTGCAGGAGTCCCTCGGCCGGCTGCGTGGCATCTCGGCACTGCAGGCGATGCTCGACCGCGCGCCCGAGGAGGCCTGCCGCGCCGGCGCGTTCGACCGCGCGCTGCTGTTCCGCGTCGAGGGGTCGCAGCTCGGGATCGCAGGGGCGCACTTCAGGCACGACCCGGCCTGGGCGGCGCAGGTCGTCGCGGTGGGTCGCAAGAACCCTCCCCCGCTCACCCACATGCTGCTCGAGACGGAGATGCTCCGCCGGCGTCGTGCGATGCTCGTCCGCGCCGCCGCCGAGGACCCACGCACGTACAAGCCGCTCGTGCTCGCGACGGAGACCCGCGAGTACGTGGCGGCGCCCATCATGCCGGAGGGTCGGGTCATCGGGTTCTTCCACGCGGACTGCCACAGCACGGGTCGTCCCCTCGACGACCTCGACCGGGACGCCCTCGGGCTCTTCGCAGAGGGCTTCGGCTACGCGATCCAGCGAACGATCCTGCTCGAGCGGCTCAAGTCCCAGCGCCAGCAGGTGCGTCGTCTCATCGCGAGTACCGGCGCGGTGATGGACGAGCTGGCCGACACGGAAGTCGAGCTCTCCGACGGCAGGGGCCTCGACGGCCCGGTCGCCCGGACCTCTGCCTCGGTCTTCGTGGCGCCCGAGTCGCGCATCGACGCGCTGCTCACCCCCCGGGAGCGGGAGGTCCTCTCGCTCATGGCCTCGGGCGCGACCAACCAGACGATCGCCAACCGCCTCGTCATCGCCGAGGCAACGGTGAAGTCCCACGTGAAGCACATCCTGCGGAAGCTCCGCGCCTCGAACCGCGCGGAAGCGGTGTCGCGCTTCATGCGCATCGCCGCGGGCACTCCCCTCGACGACTGAGCGGCTCAGGCGCTGCGGCCCTGCGGGACGTGATCGACCGCGGTGGCCTCCCCGGTGTCCCACGCCTCGGGCCGTCCCCCGGGCCACTGATTCGCGGCGAGGGCTCCCAGGGAGGCGAGCCAACCGAGCAGCAGCGCGTCGCCCGCCGGCGGCGCGAGCAGGATGGCGACCGCCGCGCCGTAGCCGAAGTAGCCCAGGAACCGGGTGAGGAGCCCGACTCGCATCGCGGCGCTGGAGGCCAGCCCCACCCAGACGGCGAAGGCCAGCCGGGCGAGCACCTGGACCACTTCCGTGAGGCGGTAGAGCCCGGAGTCAGCCACGAGCTGGTCGGCGCGCTCGGGTGTCCGCGCCCCCGAGCCCACGAAGGTCCCCGAGACGTCGGAGAGGGCGAGCCAGCCGAGGAAGGTGGCGAGCGCGAGGGCCAACGGGGCGACGATCCCGAGCCGCAGCAGCAGCTTGGGGGTCTCGGGCGCACGGCGCGCCACCGCCTTGAAGAGGAAGACCGCCACCACGACGATGAGGGCGAGGGCCAGCGAGCGCAGGCCGATGGAGAGCAGCGCCGTCATCTTCGAGTCGTCGAAGCTCGTGAGCTCACGGCCGCGGTCATCGCCGCCGAGGGTCGGGCCCGTCCGGGCCGCGGGCTCGACCGTGCTCAGGGCGACGAGCAGCGCGGCGAACGCGAGCGCCGTCGCAAGGTAGGCGACGTACCCGGCGATGCGACCCGTGCGCCGCTCCTCCGGGTCCTGTGTCCGTGCGGTGGTGATCATGCGGGAGCTCCTGCGTCGAAGGTGGAGGGGGTCCTACCGCGTCGGTTGCGGACGGCGGGGCGCGCAGGCGCCGGACGGCGCTCCGTCGCCGCGCAGAGGGCGGGGACCAGCCAGACGGCGAGCGCCGCGCAGAGGGCGACCTCGAAGGCGACGAGCAGGCCGAACTGCTGCAGGAGCGCCAGGCGGCTCGCCGCGAGCGCCAGGAAGCCGACGGCCACCGTGAGGGCCGAGACCCCCACCGCCGCCCCGACGTGCCGGCGCGCCGCGGTCG
>JAOPZO010000211.1 GCA_025964065.1 Solirubrobacterales bacterium
GCCGTGCCCCCGCGGGCCCCGTCCACGCGGCGATGACCGTCCTGCGCACCCGCCGGCTCGAGGGCGTGCCGGTCTCCTCCGACGCCGGCCCGCTGCTCGCGGGGCTGCTGACGGACCCGCGGGTGGCCCGCACGCTCGGCGGCGTGCCGTCCCCCGATGCCCTCGCGGGGATGGTCGCGCGGCAGGCGGCGCACTGGACCGCACACGGCTTCGGCTACTGGCTGTGGCGCGACCGCGCCTCGGGCGCCGTCGTGGCCCGCGGCGGCCTGTCGCACGTGCTGGTGGGCGGCCGCGCGGAGGTCGAGGTCGGCTGGGCGGTCGACGCGGACCACTGGGGCGAGGGGCTCGCCTCCGAGCTCGGGGCGGCTGCCGTGGAGCACGCGTTCGAGCAGCTCGGGCTCGGCGAGCTCGTGGCCTTCACGCTCCCGTCCAACATGACCTCGCGGCGCGTCATGGAGAAGCTCGGCTTCGCGCACGAGGACGCGAACGTCGTCCACAAGGGCCTCGACCACGTGCTGTACCGCCTGCGGGTGCGCCGGGCCGCCCCGCCGGGCGAGCTCGCCTGAGCGCGGCGCCTAGCGGCGCACGTCCTCGCAGTCCGGGGCGATCGTGTCCTCGACGTCCGCGAAGACGACGTCGTTGCCCGGCCCGCAGACGACGGTGTCGCGGCCGCCCGTGACCACGTTGATGCGGTCGTCGCCCTCGCCGCCGTCGATCGCGTCGTCGTCGAGGTTGCCGAAGATCGTGTCGTTCCCGGCGTCGCCGAAGAGCTGGTCGCGCCCGCGGTCGCCCGTGAGGTAGTCGTCCCCGGCGTCGCCGTGGACGACGTCGTCCTGGCCGCGGCCGTGCATGCGGTCGTTGCCGTTCCCGCCGCTCAGCGCGTCGTTCCCGTTCTCCCCGTCGACGTAGTCCTCGCCGTCGTTGCCGAAGAGCTGGTCGTTGCCGTCCGAGGCGAGCAGCGTGTCCGGGCCCGGGGTGCCCTGCAGGACGTCGTCGCCGATCGTGCCGCGGATGACGTTCGTGGCCGGCGGCTTGTCGTTCGCGGGCTCGGCGGGGACGGGGATCACCGTCTCGCAGGAGCGCAGGCTGTCGCGCTGCGGCGCGTCCTGCTCCACGTAGACCGTGTCGCGTCCCGAGGAGCAGTCGATGATGTCCGCGTCGCCGTCGGCCGCGCGGACGACGTCGTCGCCCTTGCCGCCCGTGACGGAGTCGGCCCCCGGCCCGGCGATGATCTCGTCGTTGCCGTCGGAGCCGGAGATGCGGTCGTCCCCGGAGCCGCCGTCGAGCGTGTCGTTGCCCGCGGAGCCGAAGAGCGTGTCCTTCCCGGCGTCGCCCGCGATGACGTCGTCGCCCTCACGGCCGAGCAGGGTGTCCGCCCCCGTCCCCCCGTCGATGCCGTCGTTCCCCGTGCCGCCGTCCCCGGTCTCCGAGCCCGGGCCGAGGAAGATCTGGTCGTCCCCGTCGTCGCCGACGATGCGGTCCGTGCCGCGGCCGCCGTCGATGTAGTCGTTGCCGGGGCCGCCGTCGAGGAGCACGTCGTTGCCGAAGCCCGCCTCGACGATCTTGTCGTCCCCCTCGCCGCCAAGGATCGTGTCGTCGCCGTCGCCACCGTCCATGAAGTCGTTCTCGGTGCCGCCGTCGAGCTCGTCGTTCCCCGTGCCGCCGTCGAGCGCGTCCTGGCCGGGCCCGCCGCCGAGCGTGTCGTTGCCCGCGGAGCCCGTCGCGCGGTCGTCGCCCTCGGCGCCCGTGACGACGTCGTCGCCCGCGCCGCCCGAGAGCAGGTCGTTGCCGAGGCCGCCGTCGAGCGCGTCGTTGCCGCGGCCACCCGAGAGCCGATCGTCCCCGCCGAGGCCGACGAGCCGGTCGTTCAGCCGCGTGCCCGTGATGACGTCGGGGCCGTCGGTCCCGGTCCGCACCGCGAGGCCGGGCTGGACCGCGAGCGCGTACGGGCGCGCCCTCCCGCCGAGCGGCAGGCGCTTCAGGCGCTTGAAGGAGAGCTGGGAGAGGACGCTGAGCGCGCGGTCGCCGCGGTCCGCGATGTAGACGCGCAGGCCGTCGGGGGAGACGGCGGGCACGCCCGGGCCGGCGCCGGTCCTCACGCGAGCGACCTGCTTGCGGGTCGTGAGGTCGACGACGCTCGTGACCGTGCCGCCCCGGCGCGCGCCGACGACGGCGTAGCGGCCCGTGCGGGTGACGGCGACGCCACCGCCGACGCCGCGGCCGAGGCGGAGCTCGAGCCCGGTCTTGGCGGCGGTCGCATCGAGGCTCACGAGGCGCGCATCGGTGTCCCTCCGCGCGCCCTTCCTCGCCTTCTCGGGCGGCGTCGGGTCGCCGACGGTCACGACGCGCGCGAGGGTGCCGGCGGGGCCGAACGCGACGCCCGTGGCGCCCGCGAGCGGGACCCGGCGCACGAGGCGCCCCGAGACGAGGTCGAGCACGCCGACCCGCTTGGAGTCCAGGAGCACGACGCCGGAGCCACCGCCCGCCGAGACCGCGATCGCTTCGGGGGCCGAGCGGCCGAGGGCGATGGACCGCACGACGGCCATCGAGGTGGTGTCGATGACGTCGACGGCGCCGGAGCGCGTCGCGAAGAGCCGCTTGCCGTCCGGGGAGATCGCGAGCGCGAGCAGGCGCTTCGCCGTGGTCACCTGGGCGACGACCTGGTTCGTGGCGAGGTCGATCGCCACGACGCGGTCCGCGCCGCTGACGTAGCCCCGCGAGCCGTCGGGGGCGACGACGGCGCCGCGGGCCTGGCTCCCGAGCTCCACCTTCGCCTGCACCCGGCCGGAGGTCACGTCCACCAGCCGGGCGGCGCTGTCCCCGCCGGCGACGACGATCGACCGGGCCGAGGCGGCGGTCGGAGCGGCCGCGGCGGCGGCGAGCAGGAGGGCGGGCAGGGCGAGGCGCGGCGATCGGAGCATCTGGGCCCCTAACGCCGTCACGGCGGGCGGGTTTCGGTCCGCCCGGCAAGATGCCGTGCGGGATAGGGTCCGCGGCGTGCTGCGCGCTGGCGTCCTGACGGGCCGGACCATCGCCCTCGCGGGGGCGGACGAGGCGCTCAGCGCGGC